>JASHXJ010000510.1 GCA_030043595.1 Trebonia sp. | reverse complement strand
TGCGCGGGCACGGGGCTGACCGTGACCGGTGCGTCCTTGTAGAGAAACCCTCCCGGCTCGACCAGGATCTTCTCACCCACGCCGAGCCGCCGCTGGAACACGTTGCCGTACCCGTGGAGCACCAGCAGCCCTTGCGTGTCGCTGGCGGTGAACCGGTCGAGGTACATTCCGGGCCCGCCGTGCAGCAAGCTGGCCAGCTTGTCGATCCTGATGGAGTCGTAGCCCACGTTCTGCGACGCGGCCAGGAAAGCATGGCCGCGGACATCGAGTTCCCTGCCGGGATGCAGCGGGATGACGACCGCCTCGCCGGAAGGATCGCGGGTGATCGCGATGCGCCCGGGACCCCGCGCCTCGATTACCGCGTGCGGCATCCCCGGGGCGATGAGGCGCTGGCCGGCTGTTTTCAGGTTCTTCCCGGCCAGGGCGACCGTCCGCTCCTTCCACAGCAGTGTGTGCTGCTCGAAAAAGATCGTGTCGCCGTCGGCGAGGGTGAACTCGGCCACCGGGACCAGCTGGCCGGCGACCTGGCAGGTGATGCTCCCGACCCGGAACTCGGTCATCTCCTGGAGCCTGGGCGCCGCACGCCACCCCGACTCCGATACCGCGTTCGCCACGTCCAGGGGCGCCCCGCACGTCCCGCAGCTCGTCCGGCCCGTCTCGTTCTCGTACTGGCACCACGAGCAGGCAATCCGCTCCACGGCGGCACCTCCCTCCGGGAAACTGGCCGCACCCGAATGTCGACTAGCCATCAGACCGCATTTTCCCGTGCGTAGCAAATGGCTGGCGCAAACGCACGCCACCGCCACAGATGCCACTGAATCATCGTGGTTTGATGACTGCGTCAAGGGAACGCCTTCCGGCGTGCGGGAATTGAACCAGAAAGGGACGAGGAGATGGCACGTCGATCGATCGAGGTACCGGGCCTGCGGCACAACGCGCCGATCCCCCAGGCGTCGGTGGTGGGGAATCTGCTGGTCTCCGGGGGCATCAGTCCCGTGGACCCGGAGACGGGGACGACTCCGGAGGACACGGACGAGCAAGCCGCCATGGCCTTCGCCAACGTCCGGCGGGTGCTCGCGGCGGCCGGCGGCACTCCCGACGACGTCGTGAAGTGCACCGTCTTCGTGCAGGACAGGGCCATCCGCCCCGTCGTCGACAAGTACTGGCTCGAGATGTTCCCTGACGAGGCCAGCCGGCCCGCGCGGCACATGCTGCGCACCGAATTGCAGGGCCGCATGCAGCTCCAGCTGGAGATCATCGCCGTACTCGGGCAGCCTCGGTGAACGACCCGGCGGGCCACCCGTATGACCGGCTGGGCCTGATCCGCCTCACCGACCGCTACCTCGCCGCCCTCGTAGCGAACGACCCGGACGCCGTGCCGCTGGCTGACGGTGTACGTACCGTGGACAACCTCCGCCAGATCAAGCCCGGCGAGGGCCTGTGGGCGAGCGTGCGCGGCGGCCCGACCGCCTTCGCCGTCTACGTGCCCGACCCGCAGCGGCAGACGGCCGGCTTCATCGGCATGCTGGAGCAGGCCGACGGCCCGGTCCTGCTGGGCCTGCGGCTGGCGATCCGGGACGGCCAGATCGTCGAGGCCGAGCAGCTGTCCGCTTCCGGCCTGGCGCAGACCAGCCTGCCGAACCTGCAAGTGCCGCGCCCGGGCCTGCTGGCGCAGATCCCGCCTGGCCAGCGGCTGCCCGAGGAGGACCTGCGCACGATCGGCGCGACCTACTACGACGCCCTTGTCCGCAACGACAGCAGCCTGGCCCCGTTCGCCGCCGACTGCGAACGGCACGAGAACGGGCTGGTCACGGCCGGCCCGGACAGGGGCGCGCCGCCGCCCGGCAGCAGCTTCCCCGCCGTCCCGTCCGCCTGCGCGGCCCAGATCGACAGCAAGGCGTTCACCTACATCGCCGACATCGACAACCGGCGGGTGTTCGCCGCCGACCCGGTGACCGGCCTGGCGATGGGGCTGTCGATGTTCCGCCATCCGATGGACAACGTCCCGTACGAGATCGTCCTGGCCGACGGCACCACCACGATGCACGCGCCGGCCTTCGCCCCGTTCGACCTGCCGGCCGCGCACATCTGGAAGATCGGGCCTGACCGCAAGATCCACGAGATCGAAGCCATGGGCTTCGTGGCGCCCTATGGCTCACCGGCCGGCTGGTGACCCAGCCTCTATGCGATGCCTTGCGAGGCTAGCGCCGCGGATTCGTCGCGGCTGCTGGTGCGGCACGCCGCCTGCTCGGCGAGGGTTTCGAGGATGGGCAGCGCGGCCTCAAGCACGGCGATGTCCGCCGGGGACAGCCGGGCCACGCAGCCGGCGAGGCGGGTGGCGGTGTCCTGGCGCACGCTGTCGATCAGCGCGATCCCGGCCGCGGTGATCGCGATCACGCAAGCCCGGTGGTCGGCCTCGTCGGGCCTGCGCTCGGCCCAGTCGGCGGCGACCATGATGTCCACGATCCGGGACATCGTGGAGACCTGGACGCCGAGCCGGGAGGCCAGGCCGCCCATTCGCATCGGGCCTGCCGAGGCCAGCACCGCGAGGGCGGTCAGCCGGGTGGGCGTCAGTTCGCCCCGGCCGCCGCTGATCTTGCCCGCGTGGGCCAGCATCTGCACCGCTACTCCGAGACGGCCCGGCAGGTCCGGCACGGTCTCGGGCGCGGCGTCCGCGACATTCATGGTTACCGTCCCGCATAGTTGCTATGTACCAACTAACGTATAGAAAGGCGGAGGTGTTCCGTGCCTCCGGATGCGATGTTCCGGTCAGGCTGCGGTGACGTGGCCGTCGACCCGGCGCAGGCGGCCGGCGCGGACGAGGTCGTCGACAGCGGTATCCGTCCAGTACCACTGCCAGGAGAACCAGCGGCGCAGTTCGGGCTCCGGGGCGACCACCGCCGCCCTGACCGCGGCGACCAGCAGGTCGCCGAGCGCGCCGGCGGAGTCAGCGCCGCCGCGCGGGCCGGTGTAGGCCTGATCCCAGCGGGCCAGCACGCTGGAGTGCGCGTATTCTCCGCCCGCGGTCATCTCGGCCGACCGGGCGACGATCGCGCCGCACCGCTCGAGCGGCGAGCGAAGCGCCTTCAGCTCCTGTCGCTTGAGCCCTAGCTCGGTTCGCAGGTCCTCGATGTCCGACGGGCCGGTCTTCGCGAGGTGGTCGAGCAGGCGGCGCCAGCCGGCGTCTTCGGCGCGCATCCGCTCGGTCTCGGCGCGGCAGATCGGGTCAAGCGCGATCGCAGTCTCCCCGCTGACCAGCAGGTTCTTGCCACGGTGCACCGCTACGCACAGGTAGCCGCGGACCGTGAGCTCGCCGAACCAGGGCCACTTGGTGGCGGGCCATGTCGCGAACCCGGGGCTGCCCGGCCGGTACGGCTCCTCGTGGCACGCCTCGTACAGGCTGGGCAGCGCCGAATCCGCGGTCCGCGTCAGCATGCCGCGATCGCGCAGGAACGCCTCAGCCTCGTCCATCGACTCGAGAGCGCGGGCGGGTGTCAGCCGGCACTCGAACGCCCGGCGTTCCCTGAGTTCGGCAAGCGACTCCATGAGGCCATCATCGCGCACCGGGGCGGCCAGGAGCCCACGGCTACCCGACGGTCCAGGCGCTGCCGTTCCAGCGCAGGATCAGGATCGGGTCGACCCATGGTGTCATCACTGTCATACCCCACCGCCCAGGGCACGGGTGGGCGGTGGGAGACGGCACGGATCGTTCGGGATAATTATTGGTTATTCTCTAGCAAATGGCAGCTCACTTGGCTCGCGCATGAGTCCGTCCTCCCCCAGGTGGCTGCCGGCGCACATCCTCATCGACTTGTCGCCGCTGCGGCGCTCCCGGGACTTCCGGATGCTGATCAGCGGGCTGGGGGTGTCGACCCTCGGCAGTCAGCTGACCACGGTGGCCGTGCCGTACCAGGTGTACGGGATCACGCATTCGTCGCTGTACGTCGGGCTGGTCTCGCTGGCCCAGCTGTTCCCGCTGATTTTCGGGTCGCTGCTCGGCGGGTCGGCCGTCGATTCTGTCGACCGGCGGCGGCTGCTGCTCATGGTCGAGACGGTGGGCGCGGCCTCGAGCGCGGGGCTGGCGCTGAACGCCGACTTCGGGCCCGCGCTGTGGCCGCTGTTCGTGTTCCCGGCCCTGACCGCGGCGCTGAGCGGGATGGACAGCTCGGCGCGCAACGCGATGATCCCGGGGATGATCGGGATGGCGTCGGTGCCGGCCGCGAACGCGATGTTCCAGGCGCTGTTCCAGACCGGGGCGATCGTGGGGCCCGCGGCGGCGGGGCTGCTGCTCGCCGGGGCGGGCGTGCACGTCGTCTACTGGCTGGACGTGCTCAGCTTCGTTGTCGCGGTAGCGGCCGCGTCCCTCATCTCGCCGCAGCCGCCTGCCCGGCTGGGGACAGGCGCGGCACCGCCCCGGCCCGGCTGGCGCTCGACGGCCGAAGGGCTCCGCTTCGTGCGGCGGAGCCAGACCGTGCAGGGCGCGTACCTCATCGACTTGAACGCCATGGTGTTCGGCCTGCCGCGCGCGCTGTTCCCGGCGCTGGGCGAGACGGTGTTCGGCGGCGGCGCGACGACGGTCGGGTTCCTGTACGCGGCGCCGGGGCTTGGCGCCCTGCTCGGGGCGCTGAGCAGCGGCTGGATCGTGCGGATCCGCCGTCAGGGCCTGGCGGTGATCGTCGCGGTCATCGTGTGGGGCGTGGCGATCACCGGGTTCGGCGTGGTGCGGTTCCTGCCTGTGGCGCTGGTGCTGCTGGCCGTGGCTGGCTGGGCGGACGTGGTCTCGGCGGTGTTCCGCAACACGATCATCCAGCTCGCCGGGCCCGAGTCGCTGCGCGGACGGCTGATGGGCGTGCAGATGGCCGTCGTGGCGGGCGGTCCCCGGCTCGGTGACCTGGAGGCGGGGGTGGTCGCTACCGCTTTCGGCGACACCTTCGCTGTCGTCTCCGGCGGGCTCGCCTGCATCGCGGGGGCGGTGGTCGTGGCGCGGCTGCTGCCGGGGTTCCGGCACCAGCGCGCCGTTGCCTCCGCGGCTGTTGTCGAGGCTGCTGAGGCGGCCGCTGGGGCTGAGGCCGCAGCCGCAGCCGGGGCCGGGGCCGGGGCCGGGGCTGGCGGGGTGACCGGGGTGGCCGGGATGTTCGGGGCTGACGTTACGACCGAGACGACTGAGCAGACCTGAACTAACGAACGCGCCTCCGCCGGAGAGCCCGTCTCACATGTCGAGACGGCGCTGCCCACATGGGACCCGAAACGCATGTTTTCTGCGCATTTTGTCCCGTTTTGTCCATGCCGATCGG
>JASHXJ010000509.1 GCA_030043595.1 Trebonia sp. | reverse complement strand
GCGCGGCGGTCCTGCCGGTCCGGCTGGCCCTGGCAGGGGCAAAGCCAAGGCCAAGGGCAGCTGGTGGCGGCACTGGACGTGGAAGAAGGCGCTCGCCCTCGTCGGCTCGGGGTTCGTCCTTGTCTTCCTGCTCATGCTCAGCGCCTACGTCTACGAGTACAACACCACCCAGATCCCCACGCAGCTGGCCTCCGACGTCTTCTACCAGAACTCCACGGTCTACTACAGCGACGGCAAGACGGTCATCGGCACGTTCGGCAGCATCCACCGGCAGATCCTGACCTACAGCCAGATCCCGAAGGTCGTGCAGGACGCCGTGCTTGCCGCGGAGGACCGCAGTTTCTGGACCGAGGGTGCCATTTCTCCCACCGGCATCCTGCGCGCGGCCTACGACGACCTCACGAGCAGCGGCGGCAGCCTTTCGGGTGGTTCGACGATCACCCAGCAGTTTGTCAGGAACTACTACGAGAACATCGGCACCCAGCAGACCGTGAGCCGCAAGATCAAGGAGATCTTCGTGGCGATGAAGGTCTCCAAGGAGGAGACCAAGCAGTGGATCCTCACTAACTACCTGAACACGATCTACCTGGGCACGGGTGCCTACGGTGTCGCCGCGGCCGCGCAGACCTACTTCGGCGTGCCGGTGGCCAAGCTGACCGTGGCCCAGGCGGCGGTCATCGCCGCGATCATCCAGCAGCCGGCCAACTACCCGCAGCCCCAGTACAGATCGGAGCTTGAGGCGCGCTGGCAGTACGTGCTGAACGGCATGGTCACGATGGGTGACCTCACCCAGGCGCAGGCTGACAGCATGACGTTCCCGGCCATGCGTGACGAGCCAGAGCAGAGTTACGGGCCCGACGTATGGGATCCGTACATCATGAACGTGGTCCAGACCGAGCTTGAGGATGTCGACCACATCACGCTCGCCCAGCTGGAGACCAACGGGTACAAGATCATCACCACGATCAGCCGCCCGATGGAGGTCGAGCTGTACAAGGCGGTCGACTCCAACGAGCAGCTCATGGCGCAGGACGGCGGCGCGCTGCCGTGGTACGCGCTCGTCGGCGCCGAGCTGCAGGACCCCGCGAACGGGTCCATCATCGCCATGTACGCGGGGCGCGGCCAGAACATGCCGAAGGCGCAGTGCCAGAAATACGACTGTGACGTGAACACCGCGGTGTACGCGCGCGAGCAAGTCGGGTCGTCGTTCAAGCCGTACGTGCTGGCGACCGCGGTGCAGGAGGGCATGGACGTCCAGGGCAGCGTGCTGAACGGGTTCAGCCCGCTGTGGGTGCCGCCTGACACCGACCCGCTTGTCCTTTCCGCGCGTTCCGCGAAACAGGCACTGCCCGGCGCCTATGAGATCGCCAATGACGGGAACGAGTCATACGGCCCGCTGACCGTGCAGAACGCGTTCGCCCAGTCGTCCAACACCGCCTTCACCGACCTCGCCCACCGGGTCGGCACGCAGGACATCATCAACATGGCGGCGGACATGGGCGTCAACGTGTCCGCGTACGACGAGGGCGGATCTGGCCTGCAGGGTTTCCTCGGGGACACCGGCATGGCGCTCGGCATCGCCCCGCTCACGGTCAACGAGCAAGACACGATGCTGTCCACCATCGCCGATGGCGGGACCTATCACTCGGCGCACCTGGTAAAGGAGATCATCAACCAGCTGACCGGGGTCGTCACCCCGGGCATCATCCTTAGCCACACTGTTCTCACCGAGGCCCAGGACTCCGAGGTGCAGTACGCGATGTCCACCGTCACAGTGGACGGCACCGGGACGGCCGCGGAGATGAGCGACGGCAGGCCGATCATCGCCAAGACCGGTACCACGAACACCGCGCAGTCCGCGTTCTTCATCGGCGCCATCCCCCAGTACTCGCTGACCGTCGGCATCTTCACCGAGAACCAGTCCACGAACACGACCGAGTCGCTGAACGGCCTCGGCGGCGACGTCGGCGGTGGTTTCGGTGGCTACTGGCCAGCCCGGATCTGGAACACCTTCGCCGAGGCCGAGTTCCTGACCCTGCCAACTGAGCAGTTCCTGCCGCCGTCATTCAGCGGGCAGAAGTGGAACCAGGTCGGCAACCTGCCCAAGAAAAAGAAGAAGGCGAAGCCGAAGACGTCCCCGTCGCCGACCCCGCCCGGCCGCGGCCATCACCCCGGTCCGCAGCCGAGCGGTCCCCCGACCATCACGACTTCGCCGTCCGGCGGGGCGACCCCGACCGGGACCGCCACCCCGACAGCCACCGCGACGGCCACCGCGACGACCGGGACCGGCCCCGGCGGTGGCGGTGGCGGTACCCCCGGCGGCGGTGGCGCCGGAGCCGCCCCGGACGTGGTCCGCGGGGTCCAGGCTGGCGTGGCCCTCGGCGGGCTGCTGTCCGTACTGCCCGGCTCGCTGCTGTGGACGCGCGCGTCCAGGCGCCGTCGCAGACGCCGGCCTGGCGCGGCCAGGTAGCGGGAGCGACCGGGGCGGGGGCGAGATAGGTGCGGTATCCGGCATTCGTCGGGACGGGCGTGGCGGCGTCGGCCGTGGCGGCCCTGCTCGGCTACACGCAGAAGCTGCCGTGCAGCTCCGGCGGCGCGTGGAACAGTTTCACCGGTCAGTTCCGCGAGGCGTGCTACACCGACATCTATCCCCTGTACTACAACGAGGGACTGTCATCGGGGCAGGTACCGTACTCCGGCCACCCGGTGGAGTACCCGGTGCTCATCGGCGCGATGATGCAGCTGGCGGCGTGGCTGGTGCGCTCGGTCAGCGATCCCTACGCCCGCGGCAGGGACTTCTACTACGTGACGGTGGTGCTGCTCGCCGTCTGCCTGGTCGCCGGCGTGCTTGCGACCGGGTACGCGGCCGGGGCGGGCGTCCGCGACGGCGACGGCCGTGGCGGCCTGGACAACGGCAGTAAGGCCGCGCTGCTTGTCGCGCTGTCACCGGGGCTGATCCTGGCCGCGTTCATCAACTGGGACCTGCTGGCGATGGCGCTGACCGCTGGCGGCGTCGCCGCCTGGGCGGCGCGCCGCGAGATCCTCGCGGGCGCGCTGCTCGGCCTCGGCGTGGCCGCGAAGTTCTACCCGCTGCTGGTCTTCGGCGTGCTGCTGCTGCTCTGCCTGCGCGCCGGGCGGATGCGCGAGTTCTGGCGCGCGCTTGTCTTCGGCGTGCTCGCCTGGCTCGCGGTCAACCTGCCGATCGCACTGATCGCGACAGCGGGCTGGGGCCGCTTCTACGCGTTCAGCCGGTCGCGCGGCGCCGACTGGGGGTCCATCTGGTACATGTTCGAGCACTTCAGCGTGCCCGTGCTGGGCAACCCCTCGATCGGCGAGCTGAACCTCGTGTCGACGGGACTGTTCGCGATCGCCTGCGTGGCGATCGCCGTGCTCGCCCTCGCCGCGCCGCGCCGGCCCCGGCTCCCGCAGCTGTGCTTCCTGCTGCTCGCCGCCTTCCTCATGCTGAACAAGGTGTGGTCGCCGCAGTACGTGATCTGGCTGGTGCCGTTCGCCGTGCTGGCCCGGCCCCGGCTCTGGCCGTATATCGTGTGGCAGCTCGCCGAGGTCGCCTATTTCTTCGGCATCTGGGGCTACTTCGTCTACCTCTACACCGCTCCCGGGCAGCAGGGGTACACGGGGATCAGCCCCGGGTGGTATTTCGCCACCCTGCTCGCGCGCTTCATCGCCGTAGGCCTGCTCGCCGCCGTCGTGGTGGCCGACATTCTTCATCCCGAACGAGACGTGGTGCGTGCCCATGGTCGCGACGATCCCGCGGGTGGCGTCCTTGACGGTGCGCCAGACCGGCTCGTGCTCGGCTGGCAGCGGCCCGCGCGCCGGCCCGCTCAGGCGTCCGCGAGCTTAGCGCGCAGCCAGCCGATGTCGGTGGCCAGCCCGGCCTCGGGCGTTTCGCAGACGGCAGCCGCGCCGGCCGCGCGCACCACGTCGAGCAGCACCGCGGGGTCGATGGTCCCTGAGTCGAGGTTCGCGTGCCTGTCGGCGCCCGAGCCGAACTCGTCGCGCGAGTTGTTGCAGTGCACCAGGTCGATCCGGCCGGTGATCGCCTTGACCCGGTCGACCGCCTCCGCGAGGTCGATGCCCGCCGAGTAGGCGTGACACGTGTCCAGGCAGAACCCGATCTCGCCGCCGTCAGGCGCGGCGCCCGCCACCGCGTCCCACAGCCGCGCGATCGCGTCGAGCGACCTGGCCATCGCGCCGGCGCCGCCCGCCGTGTTCTCGATGAGCATGGGCAGCGGGCGCTCGATCCGCTCGACCGCCTTGCGCCAGTTCTCCAGGCCCGCCTCGGGGTCCACGTCGGCGGTGACATGCCCGCCGTGCACGATCAGCCCCTTGGCCCCGATCGACGCGGCGGCCCTGAGCTGCCCTTCGAGCAGCTTCCTCGACGGGATCCTGATGCGGTTGTTGGTGGTCGCCACGTTGATCACGTAGGGCGCGTGGATGTACACGTCCACGTCAGCCGCGGCGTAAGCGTCCCTGACCGCGCCCGGGTCACCGCCAGGGATCACCGGCCCCTTCCACCCCTGCGGGTCACCGAGGAAGAACTGCGCGAGCCGCGCGTCGCACGCGACCGCCTCGGCCAGCGGGTCGTCGGTGTGGAAATGACCTCCGATGCGCACCATGGCCAGAGTCTAGTGGCGCCCCCGCGCGGGCCTTACCCGGAGAAGCCGCCGTGGGCGAGGCCGAGCGCCAGGCCGACAAAACCCGCGATGATCCCGGTGACGATGAGGATCCGCTGCTCGCGGGTCGCGGAGATCATCTGGCCGAACAGCCCGACCAGCATGGCCGCCAGGCCGGTGGCCGAGGTCGTTATCGCCCAGCCGAGCCCCGAGGCGCTCGGGACGTTCCTGATGACCAGGCCGAGCACGAACGATGCGAGGCCGATCAACAGCGTGAAGATAGTGAGCGCGTTCAGCAGGGGGTGCGAGCGCCCGTCTGAGTTCAGCGAAACGAGCGGAAAGTTACCGCGCCCCCCGCTCGGAATGGTGCCTGCCACTACGGCCTCCCAGGGGTTTACTCCGTCGTCTGGGTTCCCAGCAGAATCTTCCCATCCGCAAAGCCTAGGAACCATGGGCATTTCCGCTGTGGTCCGGGCGGTCGTGAGTCTTGGTACAGTTAATGGCTGCGGGTCGGCGCCGGGCTGCCGCCGCGATCCGCACCCTCCTGTCACGGAAAGACCGTGACCGCGCCAGTCCAGAGGAGGCAGGGGACGCGTATGCGCCACTACGAAATCATGATCATCCTCGACCCGAACCTCGAGGAGCGCACGGTGCAGCCGTCGCTCGAGGGGTTCCTCAAGGTCGTCACGGGCAATGGCGGCAGGGTCGGCAAGCTTGACATCTGGGGCAAGCGCCGGCTGTCGTACCCGATCGACAAGAAGCCGGAAGGCATCTATGCCGTCGTCGACCTGACCGCGGAGCCGGCAACCGTCCAGGAACTGGACCGGCAGCTCAACCTCAACGAGGCCGTGCTGCGCACCAAGGTCCTGCGGCCCGAGCACCGCTGACCCCCACCAATCTCGTTAGTGACCGGGAGTAGTCCGATGGCGGCAGGAGACACGCAGATCACGCTCGTCGGAAACCTCGTCGACGACCCAGAACTCCGGTTCACCCCGGCCGGGCAGCCGGTAGCGCGGTTCCGGGTCGCCTCGACGCCGCGGTTCCGCGACAACGCCAGCGGGGAGTGGAAGGACGGCGACAGCCTCTACCTCACCTGCAACGTGTGGCGCCAGGCCGCGGAGAACGTGGCCGAGAGCCTGCAGCGCGGGATGCGAGTGATCGTGTCCGGACGGCTGCGGCAGCGGACCTACGAGACCAAGGAAGGCGAGAAGCGCACCGTCTACGAGGTCGAGGTCGACGACGTCGGCCCGTCCTTGCGGAACGCCTCGGCGAAGGTCGCCCGCGCCAACCGCAGCGGCGGGCAGGGCGGCGGCTCGGGGTACGGCGGGCAGGGCTCGTCGTCCGGCGGCAGCCGGGCGGAGGCCGACCCGTGGGCCTCCGACTCGGGCGGCTTTTCCGACGAACCGCCGTTCTAGTCAGATCAGATCAGTATCAGTAAGAGAACCGACCATCCCCGCGACGCGGGGCTCTGCTAAGGAGCACCATGATGGCCAAGCCACCACTGCGCAAGCCGAAGAAGAAGGTGTGCGTGTTCTGCCAGGAGCGGATCGCCTATGTCGACTACAAGGACACGGGCCTGCTCCGCAAGTACATCTCGGACCGCGGCAAGATCCGCGCCCGCCGGGTGACGGGCAACTGCACCCGGCACCAGCGCGACGTCGCGACCGCGATCAAGAACGCCCGCGAGATGGCGCTGCTCCCCTACACGAGCACGGCTCGGTAGGGCTGTGCTGGCTAAACACGGGAGGAAGCAATGTCTCGCAAGGTAATGAAGCTGATCCTCACCCAGGAGGTCGGCGGCCTCGGAGCGCCCGGTGACGTGGTGGACGTGGCCCCTGGCTACGGCCGCAATTACCTGCTGCCCCGCGGGTTCGCGATGCAGTGGACGCGCGGCGCGGAAAAGCAGGTCGAGCAGATCAAGCGGGCCCGCGCGGCGCGCGAGATCCGCAGCCTCGAGGACGCCCAGGCGGCGGCCGGCCGGCTGGAGAAGCTGTCCGTTCGCCTGACGCGGCGGGCGGGGTCGAACGGCCGGCTGTTCGGCTCGGTCGGGGCGGCCGACATCGCGGCGGCGGTCCGCGCGGCGGGGGGTCCGGAGGTCGACAAGCGCAAGATCGTGGTTCCCGACCCGATCAAGTCGGCCGGGTCGCACCGCGTCCAGGTCCGGCTGCACCCCGAGGTGAGCGCGGCCGTCACCGTCGAGGTCGCGGCGGGCTGATCCACAGCCCGTGACGGCCCTTCCACAGCCTCGTCCACAGGGCCGGGTGTATCCACACGCGCCGGTCGGCGGCGTGCCTTCATGCCGAAGGCGTGCCGCCCTCTGGCGCCGTGTACTGCTGCCTGCGCCTGGCTAGCTCCGGGTCAAGGTCGCTGACCATCAGCCAGAGGTCTGCTACCCGGGCGGCCAGTTCCTGGCCGCTGGTTTCCCCCTGCGCGTCGCTCGCTAGCTGGTCAATCGCCGCTGCGATCCGGTCGATCGCATCCCCCATGATCGAACACACACGCGAAGGATAGCGGAGCCGGCCGACCGCGCGCAGGCGCTCTCCCAGGCCGCCCGACCTCGCGTCCGGTCATGGCCGTCCGACTCGCCGCGGTTCGTTCGGGATATGGGGAAAAGACCCAGGCCGCCCGCTACCCGCACCCTTTTTCCACAGGCAAGCTGTGCGCGGCTGTGGAATGTGCTGTGGATAGCAGTGCCAAAAAATTCTGCCGGATTTTTCTCCTGCACAGGCCGTGGAATCTGTTCTCCCAGCTAAATGATGACTTAGCGGGCGGGCCGCCAGGCTAATCCACAGGAGTTTCCACCGGCTTCGCACAAGTTAGCCGGCAGCTTTTCGACAGCTTATCCACAGGGGGGTATGGCGGGCGGCCCCGGATCTCGGCAGAATGTCGTAGCCCTTCGGTATGACGGTGTCTGGACGGGATGGCTGGGGGAGGTGGCGTCCGGTGAGCGTGACCGAGGTGACGCGGCAGGGCGAGGAATTCGAGCGGATGCCACCGCACGACGTCGCCGCCGAGCAGTGCGTTCTCGGCGGAATGCTGCTGTCCAAGGACGCGATTTCTGACGTGCTCGAGGTGATCCGGCCCGGCGACCACTACCGGCCCGCGCACCAGCTCGTCCACGAGGCGATCCTCGACCTGTACGCGCGCGGCGAGCCGGCGGACCCGATCACGGTGGCCAACGAGCTCACCAGGCGCGGCGAGCTGGCCAGGATCGGCGGCGCGCCGTACCTGCACACGCTGATCGCGTCCGTGCCGACCGCGGCCAACGCGGGCTACTACGCCCGGATCGTCAGGGAGCGCGCCATCCTGCGCCGCCTGGTGGAGGCCGGGACGCGGATCGTGCAGCTTGGCTACGCGGGCGACGCGGACGCCGACGAGCTCGTGGACAGGGCGCAGGCGGAGGTGTACTCGGTCACCGACCGGCGGATCACCGAGGACTTTCACTCGCTGTCGGAGATCATGCCGGGCGCCCTCGAGGAGATCGAGGCGATCGGCGCTCACGGCGGCGGCATCACCGGCGTGCCGACCGGGTTCGCCGACCTGGACTCGCTCACCAACGGCCTGCACCCGGGCCAGATGGTCGTGATCGCGGCCCGGCCCGCCGTCGGCAAGGCGCTCGCGCTCGACACGCCGCTGGCGACCCCGGACGGGTGGACGCGGATGGGGCGGGTACGGGCTGGCGACATGCTGGTAGGCGCGGACGGCAGGCCAACCCGGGTGGTCGCCGCGACCGGGGTGCTGCACGGGCGCCCGTGCTACGCGGTGGAGTTCTCCGACGGGGAGGTGATCGTCGCCGACGAGGGCCATCAGTGGCTCACCTGGACGTCGCACGCCGCGGGCTTCGTGCCGCCGCAGGTTCTCACCACAGGTCAGCTGGCCGCGGGGCTGCGCTGCCCGGCCCCCGGCGGGCGATGCCGGTACGCGGTGGCGATGCCGCAGCCCCTCGACCTGCCCGAGGCCGACCTGCCGGTGCCGCCGTACGCGCTCGGCGCCGCGCTGGCCGGCCGGGTGCCCACCGCCGTCCAGGCGGGCG
>JASHXJ010000001.1 GCA_030043595.1 Trebonia sp. | reverse complement strand
CGGGCAGGTGGCTCAGCAGCGCCGGAGTGATGTCCGCGCTGGCGAAGCCGCTCGGCAGGGGTATCCCGTGCAGGTGGCTGGCCAGGTTGCCGACCAGCACGTTGGAGAAGATCGCGCCGAAGATCGCGGTGCCGAACGACCCGCCGATCGACCGGAAGAACGTCGCTCCCGAGGTCGCCACGCCGAGCTCGCTGTGCGGCACGCCGTTCTGCACGATGATGACCAGGACCTGCATGACCCCGCCGATGCCCATGCCGAGCACGAGCATGTAGACAGAATCCGCGAACGTCGACGAGCCGACGCCCATGAGCGACAGCAGGTACAGGCCGAGGGTCATCACCGCCGTGCCGGCGATCGGGAAGAACCGGTACCTGCCGGTCCTTGAGATGATCTGGCCCGACGAGATCGTGACCGCGAGCAGGCCGGCCATCAGGGGGAACAGGTACACCCCCGAGATGGTGGGCGAGATGCCGCGGACGACCTGGAAGAACGCCGGCAGGTAGGTGATCGCGCCGAACATCGCGAAGCCGACGATGAAGCCGACCACGCTGGTCACCGAGAAGGTGCGCAGCCGGAACAGGTGCAGCGGCAGGATCGGCTCGGCGGCCCGGCGCTCGACCAGCACGAAGACGCCGATCAGCGCTGCGCCGGCGACGCCCAGGATGTAGATGGGCGCCGACCGCCAGGGGTAGGTCGTGCCGCCGAGACTGGTCAGCAGGATCAGCGCGGTGGCCGCCAGCGACAGCACGATCGTGCCGAGGTAGTCGATCACGTGGTGCACCCGGCGCAGCCGGCCGGGCACCTGGCTGGCCACCACGACCAGCGCGATCGCGCCGATCGGGATGTTGATGTAGAAGATCCAGCGCCACGACAGGTAGTCCACGAAGACGCCGCCGATCAGCGGCCCGATCACGCTGGCGAACCCGAAGACCGCGCCGAACAGGCCCACGTACCTGCCCCGTTCGCGCGGCGAGACGATGTCGCCGACGATGGCCTGCGCGCCGACCATCAGCCCGCCGCTGCCTAGCCCCTGCACCGCGCGGAACGCGATGAGCATGATCATCGACGAGCTGAGCCCGGACAGGATCGAGCCCACCAGGAAGATGACGATCGAGGCCTGGAAGAAGATCTTCCGCCCGTACTGGTCGCCGAGCTTGCCCCACAGCGGGGTGGACACCGTGGTGGCCAGCAGGTAGGCCGTGATGACCCAGGCGATGTGCGAACCGCCCTTGAGGTCGCCGACGATGGTCGGCAGCGCCGTGGACACGATCGTCTGGTCGAGCGCGGCGAGCAGCATGCCGAGCATCAGCGCGCCGATGATGAGCAGGATGCGGCGGCGTCCGAGCCCCGGCAGGGCACCGTCCCCGGAATCATTCGCGGCGGGCATCTGCGGGCGGCCCCCGGCGGCGGGCGCGGCTGAGGTCATCGATGAACGTCCTTCCTGCCTGTCCCCGTGCTGGTACGCAGCGCGCTGTGCTCGGGCAGTCCGTCGCCAAGCGCCCGGAATGCCAGGTCAATCAGCTGCCCGAGCGCCACCGTGCCGCCCGAGCCGGCCCAGAATGTCATGCAGGCGCGTACCACGCCGACGGCCGCGGCGGCCAGCACCCCGGGGTAGGGATCCGTTTCCGGGTCGGCGCCCAGGCGCGCCGCCAGCCCTTCGGCGACGGCCCGCTCGATCATCGCCATCTGCGCCGCCTGTGCCGCCCGCAGGTGCGGGTCGGCGCGCGCCACCTTGAGCCTGCGCAGCCAGTCCGCGGGGTCGCCCCCGAGGGCCCGCAGCTCGGCGGCCATCGCCTCGGCGTCGTCGGACATGACCTCGCGCACCGCATCGAGGGCCGGCTCGCCGGGCGCCTGCCGGGCGACCCGGTCGCGCAGCACCGCCGCCCGGTCCGGGTCGCCGCCGAACAGCGCGGCTTCCTTCGACGGGAAGTAGTTGAAGAACGTGCGCGGCGATACGTCCGCCGTCGCGGCGATGTCCTCCACCGTGACGTTCGCGAGGCCGCGCTCGGCGACCAGGTCGAGGGCGGCCCGGCGCAGCAGCCTGCGCGTCGCCAGCTTCTTCCGCTCGCGCAGCGACGCGGGCGGGTCCATCACGCCCGGCGTGTTAGCAGCTGTCATCATGCGCTCACTAAAATCTTGCATCCTCTGCATGATTACATCACATGCAACTAAGGATGCGCAAGAAATTATCCCGAACGATCCCGGCTGACTCCCGACGGGACGGGCCCGCGACGCGCCGCTAGCGCGGGACGAGCAGCGCGACGCGGTCCCCAGGCGCGAGCGTGAGCACCGGGTCCGGGGACCTGAGCTCCCTGCCGCGCAGCACGGACACCGGTGCGCTGCCAGAGGGCCAGGCGACGTCGCCGAGCTTGCGCCCGGCTGCCGGGGAGGCGGGGCCGATGGTGACCTCGACGGCGAGGTAGCCCGGCAGCGGGGCCGGGGCGCCTTCGGCCAGCGGTGCCACGGCGGCCCGGGCCTGGGCCGTGCCGATCTTGCCTGCCATGGCGCGCAGCACGTCGGCGCCGGTCACCCAGCCTTCCACCCGGTGGCCATCCTCGGACAGCACCGGCAGCCCGTCGCGC
>JASHXJ010000508.1 GCA_030043595.1 Trebonia sp. | reverse complement strand
GCTCATGCCGCCCGGGCGGTCGCCGACGCCGCGCACGGGTTCACCGCACTGGACGACGTCCGCGCCGCGGTGGCCGAGGCGGTCCAGAAGCAGGCCTGCTCGATCGCGGAGATCGGCCTTGAGTTGGAGCGGGGATCCGCCCGCGACAGCGCTCACCTGCGCGCGGCCCTGGCCGAGGTCGGTGACGGGGTCCGGTCGGTCGCCGAAGTGCGCTTCCGCAAGCGCATCCAGCGGTCGGATCTGCCGCCGCCGGCGTACAACGCGTTCCTGCGCGCGGCCGACGGCACCGACATCGGCGAGGTCGACGCCTGGTGGGCAGACGCCGGCGTGGCCGCGGAGATCGACTCCCAGGAGTACCACTTCTACCGCGCGGGCTGGCTCAGGACCGACGCCAAACACAGCCGGATGCTCAAGCACGGCATCCTTCCGCACCATTTCGCGCCGAGCCGGATCGACGACGACTGGCCCGCCGTCTACGACGAGCTCAGGTCGTCGATCGCCTCGGCTAGTCCCGCCAGGAGCCGGTCATGGCAGCCAGGATCGATCGCGCTCTCACGGGAAGACCTTCCGCTGCTGTCGATCAGGCGCGGGCGATCACGAGACGGTCATCGTGCCTGTGACCTGATTGTGCGCAGTGCCCTCGCTCGACAGGACTGTGGCGGTCACCTGTTGCGAACCGATGGTTCCTGACAGCGTTGTCGTGGTGGTCGTGCCGTCAGCGCTTATCGCGGACGTCGCGGTCACGCTGATCGGCTGACCGCCCCATTCGCCGGTGAACGTCTGGACATAAGGACCTTCGCCGCCGGCACCCGCGCCGCAGGCCAGCGTGACCTTGAAGGAAATGCCGCCGAGCGTGCCGGTCGCCGTGCTGCCGTTGTTCCCGAAGCAGAAGTCGCTCCAGTCGTCGCTCAGGATCCCCCTCGCGGTCAACGGCAGGCCGTCCACGGTCCCGGTAACTACCTGTCCGGCGTCGGGTCCCCCGGTGGGGCCAACCGTCCCGTAGGTCTGGAGTGATATCTGGCCCTGCCCGGAAGGCAATTTCGCTGCCGCATTGGCCGATCCCTGGCCCAACGGCACGGACCCCGCCGAAGACGACGACGTTACGAATGGCGATGAAGATGACGACCCGCACCCCGCGAGGGCGGTCGCGAGAATTACCGCGACGGCAGCTATTACGGTCCTGACCGTTTTCATGTCTAGCAGCATGAGACGATCGTGCCCGCGGCGCATGACCGCTGTGCGGGGATCACGGGCGGGCATGATCCCTGGCCGCCCTTGGCCAGGCCTGGCTAGGCCGGCCTGACAGTGGGCGCCTCCGCTAGCTTCGGACGAACGCATCCCCGACGGAGTCGCCAGCCACGCAGAACACGGCCGAGGGGCAGGACACCGACATGAGGAACGGTCCGTCATCAGAGGTAGAGGCGTCCGAGTCGATATTGACGGGCGTGCTCCAGCTACTGCCGTCGAAGGTGACCACATTCCCGCCACCGCCGTCGACGACGGCACAGAAATTGCTGGCCGGGCAGGAGACCACAGGAGCGGCGGCGCCCAGGCTTCCCAGGCCAAGACCGTCAGGATCGGCGCTGACCGGCGCACTCCAGCTGCTGCCGTTGAACGTGAACGCGTTTCCCTTGTGATCGATGGCAACGCAGAAGCTGGCCGATGCGCACGACACTCCCAGCAGATAGCCGCCTGAGTCGATTGCGGACGGCTCGCTCCAGGATGTCCCGTTGAAGATGAGCGCGTTCGAGCCGTAGTCGACGGCGGCGCAGAAGCGGGCGCTCGGGCACGACACCGTGCTGAGTTCTTCGCCGGGATCTACGCTCATGGCGGGACTCCACGACGTCCCGTTGAACGTGAACGCGTTCGAGTTGTTGTCGACGGCGGCGCAGAAGCTCGCAGACGGGCACGATACCGATGCCATGCCGATTTCGGTGGCTGGGAGGGGATCGTCGATGGTAGGACCAGAATCCCACGTGCTGCCGTCGAACACGAAGGTTGACGAGTCCTGCGCGTCGACGGCCATGCAGAAGCTGGCGGTCGGGCAGGACACCGAACTCAGCCCGCCGGGGGAGGAAGACACCCCTGTCGGCTGGCTCCACGTGGTTCCGTCGAACGTGACCGCGTACCCCGATCCGAGCACGGCCATGCAGAAACTGGCGGACGGGCACGACACCGATGTCGGGTCATTGCCGCCTTGGCTGTAGTCGAGGTGGGTAGGTCCTCCCCACGCCGGTGCGGCGCTGGACTGAGAAGCGGCGGGCTGGCCGCCCACGGTAGAGCTTGCGCCCGCCTCTGGCGGCGCTGACGACGACCCACCGCACCCAGCGACCGTGCCCATTAGCACGATGGATACACCGGCAATGACCAGCCATAGTCTGCCTGTTATTTCGTCGATCGGTCTCGGCTTCATAGTGAGAACCTCCCTGTTCCGCTATCAGGATGGACAGCCTGCGGGCACGCCGGATATCGCTATGTAATTGGCGTTACCGTCAGATCACGGAGGTGGACTGTAGACCGCCAGATCCGTATGAATACGCCGCCGCAGGCAAGCGGAGTCGTCCCGCTGAAAATAACTTTCCCGTCCACACTTGACTGGTACTGATTACCGAAGACCGCCACGGAGATCTCATGCCAGCCGTTGTCAAGCGATGCCGGAATGACTTTTCCTGTTTCGGAATCCTGGGGAAGCAGCGTATCGCGGTAACCCCCTATGCCAGCATCGTATTGAATTCCCTCGCTGTGCGGCACCCCAGCCGAATCAACTGACGCGCGCACACCGAACCCGTATCCGGATCCGCCCGGCTGGAGTTCAGCCATGCCGTCGAACCGGTAATCGCAGCCGGCCGGAGGCGCCGCATACAAGCCGCCCCAATAGGTCCCCGCATACGTGGCAGAGAACATCCCTGCCTGATCCGGGGCGCTCACAGTGGTGCCGCCTATCGGGATCCATGACGACGCCGGCAAGCTGAACGGCGTGCTTGCCGGCGCTGGCTGCGAGGACGATGTGGTGGCGCACGTACCAGGCGCGGAATTCGGGTCCCAATTCGAAGACGTATCACCGTTAGATGCACGGACTCTGAAGCAGGTCAAGCTGCCCGGCTGTAGCCCGGTCCAGGTGTAGCTGATGGTCCCTGTGCCGTGCTGCACTGGAGCGTTGCGCTCCTCGGCACCGTCGCTGACAACGAAATACAGCACATTATCTGAGCTGTTGCTCCAAGTCAGCAACAGGACCGTCCCATTATCCGGATCCGGTCGGATGGTAAGCCCTGCCGGCGCTGCTGGGGCCGCGCCAGCCCCCGCCTGGTCCGGGAAGAAAAACGGCTCGAAGCACT
Source organism: Trebonia sp. (assembly GCA_030043595.1). Classification (GTDB taxonomy): domain Bacteria; phylum Actinomycetota; class Actinomycetes; order Streptosporangiales; family Streptosporangiaceae; genus Trebonia. Next base: position 7,368 of record JASHXJ010000508.1, on the reverse strand, counting down.
GCAGCCATGGCGGGCCAATGTCAATCCCGAACTCTACCGAAGCCCTGAGCAAGTCTGCGCGGTTCGCTGCCAGGTCTCGCCCTGTCAGGGTAGCGTTAATGGCACTGAGCAAACTATTCCCGTCCGGCCCGAGAGCCTTCAATTTATCGAGGCCAAAAGAGAGCCCGCAGGCCCAAGCCTTATTTAGCGCATCCTTGTCTGCAGCCACGGCTGCTGTCGTGGCGCTCGGCGAAGGGCTCCCGAAGCCGCACCCGGCGAGCGACACCGGCAATGCCAGCGTCAGCAGGACCGCTGCACACCGATGCCCGCATCGCGGCCTACGGGAGGACGTGCCAGGCGATGGTGGCGCACCGGATGGCACGTCGGGCATTTGCTTCGCTGGTCGACCCTTCATGGTTGGTTACCAACCCCCTATGTCTCAGCATGGGCCGCCGGACACGCGCGGCGCATGACCGCTATGCGGGGATCACGACATCCGCCTGCGGTCCGGGGGGACGGCAGCCGCGCCTCGGGCGGTCTCGGTCACGCTGGGCGGGCTTACATCTGACAGCATGAGCGGACCGTGTCCGCGGCGCTTGACCGGCGCGCGGGGATCACCGTGCAGAGGGCACATCGTCGTCGCCTCCGCGACCCTCTGCCAGGCCTGTCAAGAGACGGTGATGGTGCCGGTGACCTGGTTTATGACACCTCCCGGCGGAGATGCGGAGGACGACGCATTGCCCGCAGCTGATACAACGGTGGCAGTCACGTGCTGCGAACCGATGGTTCCTGTGAGTGTTGTCGAGGTGCTCAGCGTGTTCCAGTTGATGGCTGAGGTGCTCGCCATGTTGATGGCGCGTCCGCCCCATTCGCCCGTGTAGGTCGCCTTATAGCTGCCCGGGGGACCGCACGTCATCGTGACGGTGAAGGGGATGCCGCCGAGCGTGCCGGTAGCCGTGCTGCCGTTCGACCCGAAGCAGTAGTCATTCCAGTCTGGGCTCAGGGTGGCAGTCCCGGTCAATGGCAGGCCGTCCACTATCCCGGAAACCTGGTTGGTGAGGGCCATGTCGGTAGGCTCAATTGTTGAGGTGGTCTGGATTGATATCCGGCCCTGCCCGGACGGCAACTCCGCGGCCGCTGCCGTACTGGCCGGCCCCTGGCCCTGCGGCACCCTGCCTGCCGCAGCCGACTCGATGAATGTCTGGTAGGCGGTCGCGCTTACGTCATAATCGCCCACCGACACGCAGTTTCCCGTCCGCGCGCAGGCCACTTCGTAGAGTTCCGAGAACTGGTGTGCCGACGAGGCGTCCGCGGGGAGCGGTGTGGCCGCCGCCGTCCACGTCCCGTCCGCCAGCGTGTCGCTCTGGGCCTGAATTGTTTCTCCCACGTCGATACCAGTGACGTAACCGCCAACGGCGACGCACGCGCCGGGTGCCGGGCACGCGACCCACGAGAGATACCCGCCGAACGGGTCCCGCGGGTTATCCGGCTCCGGTGCCGGGGTGACGCGCCAGGTTCCGTTCAGCTGGGTTTCGATCAAGCCTGGACTGCCGTAGCCTTCCCCCGGACCGCTGGTGAACAGGCCGACTGCCACGCATGAGCCGACTGCCGGGCAGGCGACACTGCTGAGCTGTCCCCCGTTCGCGCCAGAGGGCAGCGGGGCGACGGCTGGTTTCCAGGCCCCGTTCGCGAGCGTCTCGATCAGTCCCGCGGCGGGCTCACTCCCCCCGGCGTATGTGCCGACGGCGACGCACGAGCCGGGTGCCGCGCAGTCGACGCCATAGAGGTCGGCGGCTGCACCCTGAGCGCCCGCTGGCAGCGGCGCCTGCGCCACAGTCCACGCTCCGCCGCGGAACGTCGCGATCACCGGCAGGCCCACGGCCACGGCCTGGGTGCCGTCCAGGTATACGTATTTGCTGGAGGTATGGGCGTCGATGATCTCGCCGACCGCGACGCAATCGCTCACGTCAGGACAGGTGACGCCGTCGATCTCCATCGACTGGTCGTTGCCCGCGTCTGGCGGCAACGACAGGTGAGCCGTCGTCCAGGCTCCCTGGGACAGCGTGTAGATGAGTCCAGTGTCAGTCTGTGCGGTGGAACCCAGGTTGGAATCGGCGGCGATAACGCAGTCGCCGGGTGCCGGGCAGGCCAGGCCCACCACGCCGAGGTTCGGAAAGCCAGCCACGCTGGGTGGCGGGGGCGTCTTCAGCGTCGTCCATCCGGCCCGAGACGCCGTCTCGACCAGGAGGGCTGTGCGACCGCTGGCGTTGACGTAGTCCCCTGCAAGCATGCACGCGCCCGCGGCCGGACAGGCGATCCCGCCGTAACCCGGCGACTGCTGGGCGTCCGCTGGCGCTGGCGCCTGGGACACCGTCCACGCCCCCGGCGGCCATGCCAGTGCAGGCGCGGCGGGTTGCGAGGCGGACCCGCACCCGGCAACCGCGCCCAGCGTGATTGTCGCGCCGGCAAGGACCAGCTTCGCTCTCACGATGAGCACCTCCGGCGATCTCGGTCACGCTGGGCGGGCCTTCGTCTGACAGCATGAGTGGACCGTGCCCGCGGCGCATGACCGCTGTGCGGGGATCACGGCGCAGAGGACCCGGTTTGCGGCGGTGAACCCTCAGAACTCGCCCGGGCGCTAGTCCTCGATCTCTTCGGGCCTGATCAGCCCGAGTTCCATGCAGCGGGCGGGCGGCGCGAACTGCGAGCGGCACGGGTGGCCCGCCGCGGCGAACTTCGCGCGAGCCTTCGAGGTACTGCTGGACCGTGGCGGCATTGATCGGGTCACCATCGCCGTGATCTGCGCCCAGCACGACGACCTGCACACGCTGGGAGAGCACGCTGCTGACCCGCAGGCTCGAAAACCGCAACAATGGGAGGTCAGCAAAATGGGGTGGCGCACCGCTTGGTCAGTGAGGCCTTCGCTGAGCTGTCTGGCCGGTCACGGTTACCCGCCCCTGCGGACCTCTTGCCAGGTACGAGATCGGTAGCTCGGCCCGGGCGCCACGTCCATCTCAGCCTCCTGCGGCATCCGGCAGCGTGGGGCTGACGGCATGCTGCTTCTTGTCTGCCTGCATAACCAGGATGGCACCCACCACCGCTGCTATCGCGGCAATGAGCGCGAGGAAGGCCCCGGCTGCCCACGAGGACGAGCCAAGCGAGTCGAGGATGCCGAGGGGGTTAGCGAAGAACGCGATGAGCACCAGGAGCCCTTGGAATACCGTCATTCCGACGAGCACCTGCCAGTGGCGGGGAATGGCACGTGCCACGGCCTCCAGGGTGCGGCTCAGCACGTAGAGCACCACAATGATGGCCGCCACGAGGATCAGGAACCGCCAGCCTCCGGCACCCCCGCCGAGTGCGGTCACGCTGAACTGGGGCGGAGCGGCCGATGAGCAGACGGCTGGCTGGTCACTGCAGACGGCGAGGACCAACTGCTGCTGCGCAACAGTCGCGCTGGCCGACGACTCAGCGGCAGAGGCCGCGAAGCTGTACCACGGCAAGAAGAGGGAAATCAGTACCAGGAACGAGGCAATCCCGGCTATCAGATCGCCGGGACCCCATCTCCCGAAGTTGAGTGGTGATGGCTGCGCTTGCGGCCCGGCGGACGCCTGTGCCCGGTTCTGGAGTCCCGGAAGATTTGGCTCGCCTGTCATAGCCCGCCCCCTCTGCGCTAGTCGGCAAATCCCCGAGGCACCGCGGGTACCCAAGACGGTCACCCAGGGCAGCGCCCGAATTTCAGCATGGGCCGACGGGCGCGGGGGGCGCATGACCGCTGTGCGGGGATCACGGCGCAGAGGACAGGGTTCGTGACGGTATGGGCTCAGAAGTCGCCCGGGCGGTAGTCCTCGATCTCTTCGGGCCTGATCAGCCCCAGTTCCATGCACCGGGCGAGCAGCGCGAACTGAGAGCGGCACGGATGGCCCGCCGCCGCGAACTTCGCGCGGGAGCGCTCGATGTACTGCTTGACCGTCGCGGCGCTGATCGAATCGCCGCCGGTCTTCTTCAGCCGCCGTGCGATCGAGGCGTGGTCCATCCCCTGGAACAGGTACTGGAGGGCTTCGCGCTCCCGATGCGAGAGCTGGACCGTGTGCAGCAGGCCGCCGGCCATCGACGGGGTGACGAACGGCAGGTCGTGCGCCACGGCCACGATCGTGTCGACGAACTGGCGGCGTTCGGTTCTCTTGTCGAGGAACGCGCAGGCGCCGGCCTGCAGGACCGTCCTGACGATCAGCGGCTCGACGTGCACGGAGAAGACCACGACACGGTAGCCCTCGTCACACAGGCCGGCTACCCGGTCGGTCACCAGCTTGCCGCCGGTCTCCCCGCCGAGCTCGAGGTCGAGGACCACGACGTCGGCGTCCCGGCCGGGGCCGGCCAGGGCCTTTTCGATCGTCTTGCCGTCCGCGATCACCGCCGCCCGTCTCCCCGGGTCGGCCGCGATCCAGGCCCGCACCCCCTCGACGACCACGTCCTGGTCCTCGACGAGAGCGACGCGGACTACGCCGTCCACCGAGCTTGCGCCCATAGCCGGCCCTCCTCCTCGTCCCAGTCATACTGGACCGAATCATTGGCGGTAACGATCGGCGCCGCCAGCCGCGCGTCCGCCACGATCGCGACCGCTACCTCCGCCGCCGAGGCGATCACGGTGATCCGGGCACGGGAGGCCGTGGCGGCGAGTACCTGGATGACCGGCTCGGTGAGCGCGCGGCGTGTGCTGACCGGAAGCATCGGGATCGCGCCGGCGGCGGCTATCAGGTCCACGGCCACGCCGCGGCGTTCCGCGGCGTCGGCGCAGGCGCGCAGCTCGTGGGAGAGCGGGTCCGGCACGTCGTCGGACTCGACGATAAACCGGCGCAGCCGTGTCACGGCGATGGCGATCTCCTGCCAGGTGTGGTCGGCGGCGAGGTTCAGCGAGCCCGTGGCCAGGCCGTCGAGCAGCCGGACCACGGTCGCGCGAATCGTCTCGTACCGGGCCCGGCGCGCGGCCTGAACCGCCTGGGCCGCCAGTTGCGCGTTCCTGGTCCGCGCGACGGCGTCTTCGGCCTCGGCCGCGCGGCTCGCGGTGGCGGCCACCGCCCGGATACCGAGGTAAATCGAGATCGGCAGGGCACCGCCCCCGGCGCACACCGCGATGAAGCCGGCCAGCTGGGCGCGAGTGGCCTCTCCCAGCAGGACCAGGGCGACAAGACCGACAACCGCGTCGGCGACGAGGAACGCGAGGTACTCGGCGAACCTCCGGCGCCACAGCACGACCAGGCCGAACAAGCCCGCCGTGGTGAAGCCGAAGTTCGGATAGCCGAAGAACCCGCCGGGCACGATCAGGGCATCGGCTAGCTCCCCGGCGAGCAGGACGGAACAGACCGCCCACGGTAGCGCCGCGCGCGGCCCGCTGCCGCGCAGCAGGGTCACCGCGCTGACCGTCCCGGCGACCGCGTACGTCAGCCAGATCAGCGCGCCCGACCGGACGAGGCCGTAGGCCAGCCAGGCGAAGACGACGGAGGGCGCAACAGCGGCCACATGCCAGCCAGCCATGACGATGATCGCTATCCAGAGCCCGCCGCGGGTGTAATGCTCCTCGACGTCCGCTGCCGATGGGTTAGCCACGGCGCCACTCCAGGTCGACGGCCGTCCCCGCGCCAGGGCTCGACCGCACCACGGCCGTGCCACGGACAGCGGCCATCCGGCCGACGAGGTCCTCGCGCAGGCCGAAGCCGTAACCGGACTGGCCGGCCAGGTCGAAGCCGCGGCCGACATCGGTTACCCCGGCGCGGACCGCGCCATGCTCCTCGGTCAGCGTGACCGCGGCCCGGTCCGCCCCGGCGTAGCGCACCACGTTCTCCAGGGCTTCGGACACCGCCCCGGCGAAGGCGTCGGCGACGGCGGCGGGCACCGAACAGGGCTGCAGGCCGACGGCTATCCGCAGCGGCGGCTCGTACCAGACGACCACCTGGGAGAGCCGCTCGTCGAGCCGTACGTCGGCGTCCAAGGCAGCGGCGGTGTCCTCCGCCGCCGCGAGCCTCGACAGCGCCTCAAGCGCGGCCGCCGCGCGCTGCCTGAGCGTAGCGCTTGGCGTCTCCTCGCCACTGTGCAGCGCCATGGTCAGCGTGGTCAGCGGACCGTTATGCACGAGCCTGGACTGGGCGCGCTCGTCCTCCCGCCTGGCCAGGTCGAGCGCAGCCGAGGCGCGGGCCTCCTGCAGACGCTCGAACGCGCCCACCGCGGTCCGCTCGATGCGCGTCGCGGCGGCAGTGACTGCCGCCGCGACCAGTACCTGGACCGTCTGTACGCCCAGCGCGGTCGTGCCGCCGTCGGTACTGTGCGCGAGCCGCTGGCCGGCGACCAGGCTCGCCACCACGAGCAGGCCGGCCGGAACGGACACCACAGGGACGCCGCTCAGCTGCGCGCACACCACCGTCATCGAGCCGATCACAGCGACCCAGCTCTCCGTTCCCGCCAGCCCGGCCGGGGGTACCAGGTGGCCGATCGAGAGGCACAGCGCCGCCGCGACGCACAGGTCGGTGCCGATGAGCCAGGGCCGCAGCCCGCGGGTCCATGCGACCGTCGCGTAGACCGGCGTCCAGGCGAAGAGCAGAACCAGCGCGGGTCCCAGCCAGGCCCAGGATACCGGTGGCACGGCGCCGACGACCGCCGCGATCCCGACGCCGACCGCGACACCGCTGCGCAGCACCGCCGCTATTCTCGCCAGCGCGGCGCGCGTCGGACGCAGCGTCGCCGCCGACTCGTCCGGTGCCGTTGGCGGTAGTAGTCGCATGTCACTGTCTCCCAGGTGAGGCCAGCCACGTGCAGGGGGGACATGGCGGTCCGGGGAGTCAGCCGGGACCGTTCGGGATAATTATTCTAAAAAAATCCGCCCGGGCGGGAGTTGCGGTCGGCGAGCAGCCCCGCGAGCGTCGAGATGGCGATCTCCGGCGGGGTGCGGGAGCCGATGTTCAGGCCGATCGGGCGGTGCACCCGGGCGATGTCGCCCGGCGCGACGCCGAGGGCCTCGAGGGCGGGGATGTGCGGCGGCGGGACGCGCGGGTTGCCCATCACGCCGATCCAGCGGGCCTTGGTGGCGAGGGCGTCCCGCAGCACGTCGCCAAGTTCGTCCCGGTGGTGGTCAGTGACCACGACATCGGCGCCCTCAAGGTCTTCCGGCATGTCGCCGAGCACGGTGAAGCCCGCCATCTTCGCCCCGGCGGCGCGGTCGGGGTCCGGCTCGACGAGCAGACCGCGGAACCCCGCGTCCGCGCCGTACTTCAGCAGGAACCCGGAGACCGCCGAGGCGAACACCGCGACCAGCGTGCGCTCGGCGCTCGCCGGCGCGCTCGCCGTCGCGGTCGCCTGGGCGGTCGGAGCGGCGGCGGAGGCCGCGCCGTGTGCGAC
>JASHXJ010000507.1 GCA_030043595.1 Trebonia sp. | reverse complement strand
CGCTGACCGAGGCGGTGGCGGAATACGCCGGCGAGCTCACCGTCGTGCTGTCGTCACACCTGATCGTCGACCTGGAACGGGTGAGCGACTACCTCATCCTGCTGTCCGCGTCCCGGGTGCAGCTCTGCGGTGACGCGGACGAGCTGCTCGCCGAGCACAAGATGCTCGTCGGACCGCGCAAGGACAGCACCGCGCTGGAGAAGACGCACCACGTCGTGCACGCGGTGCGCACGCCGCGCCAGGCGCGCCTGCTCGTCCGGCTGAACGGCCCGGTCATCGACCCCGGCTACGAGGTCGAGGACATCAGCCTTGAAGAACTCGTGCTCGGCTACATGGGCGCGGACGCGCCCGAGGCGTACGCGCACCTCACCACGGTTGGAGAAGACCAATGACCTGGCTCACCTGGCGGCAGTACCGGCTGCAGGCGGCGATCGCCGCGCTGGTGCTCGCCGTGTTCGCCGCCATCATGCTCGTCACCGGATTCCAGATGGCCGCGCAGTGGCACACCATGCTCGCCGGCTGCACCGCGAGCGGCACGTGCGGGCACCTCAATGTGGGCGGCACGTCGCTTGGCAGCGTCCTCGGGCACGACTTCGCCATCCTCAGCCTGATGGCGCCAGCCCTGTTCGGGGCGCTGGTGGGCGCGCCGCTGGTGGCGCACGAGTTCGAGGCCCGCACCAGCGACTTCGCCTGGGCGCAGAGCGTCACCCGGGTGCGCTGGCTGGCGGTCAAGATCGGCTGGCTGCTGCTCGCCGCCGCCGTCTGGGGCGGCGTGATCTCCGCCCTCGTCACCTGGTGGTCCGGCCCGCGCAACGCCGCGTTCGCCAACGCGTTCCAGTCCAACTACTTCGACCAGCAGGGCCTGGTCCCGGTCGGCTACGCGGTGTTCGCCACCGCGCTGGGGATCGCGGCCGGCGCCGTGCTGCGCCGGACCCTCCCGGCGATCGCGATCGTGATCGGCGGGTTCATCGGGTTGCGGCTGTGGGTCTCCCAGAGCCTGCGGATGCACTTCATGAGCCCGGTCACCACCTACTACGGGGTGGCGGCCAGCTTCAGTCCGCCGGCGGGTTCCCTTCAGGTCGGGGGCGGCCTCGTCAACGGTGCGGGGCAGGTCGTGACGGGGTCGCTGGGCAGCATAACGATCGACGGCGTGCCGAGCACGGCCCTGCCCGCCGCCTGCCAGAAGCTGATTCCCGCCAGCGCCATCCCCAGCCCCGCCAACCCCGCCGGCCCGCCCAACGGCGTGATGAACGCGGTCTTCGGGTGCCTGCAGCGCCTGGGCTACCGCCAGTTCGTCACGTACCAGCCGATCAGCCGGTACTGGGCGTTCCAGGGCATCGAGACCGGCATCTACGTGGCGGTGGCCGCCGCGCTGATCGCCCTGACGTTCTACGTCGTCCTGCGCCGGGACGCGTGACCAGCCCCGGTCAGGCGCGGGCGGACTCGGCTAGCAGCTGGAAAGACCTGAGGCGGTCGGCGGGGTCGTGGGTCTGCGTGGTGATCATCAGCTCGTCGGCTTCTGTGCGCTTGAGCAGGTCCTCAAGGCCGGAGCGGACCGTGTCCTGAGCGCCGATGAGCTGGGTGGACTGCCGGTCCGCGATGAACGCGCGCTCCAGGTCGCTGTACGGGTAGGCGGCCGCCTCCTCGGGGGTGGGGACCTGCCCGGGGCGGCCCTGGCGCAGCCGCAGGAACGACAGCGCGGACGAGCCGGCCAGGAAGCGGGCCTGCTCGTCGGTCTCGGCGCAGATCACCCCCGCGGCGACCATCGCGTACGGCTGGGCGAGCGTCTGCGACGGGCGGAACGTCTCCCGGTACAGCGCGAGCGCGGGCAGCGTGTTGGCCGGCATGAAGTGGTGCGCGAAGGCGAACGGCAGGCCGAGCGCCCCGGCCACCTGCGCGCTGTAGCCGCTCGAGCCGAGCAGCCACATGTCCGGACCGGCGCCCTCGCCGGGCACCGCGCGGACCGACGCGTACGGGTGGCCGGCCGGCCACGTGCCGGTGAAGAAGCCGAGCAGGTCGGTGAGCTGGCGCGGGAACTCGTCGGGGCCGCGGTGCCGCAGCGCCGCGGCGGTGGCCTGGTCGGTACCGGGCGCGCGGCCGATGCCGAGGTCGATGCGGCCCGGGTGCAGCGCCTCGAGCATGCCGAACTGCTCGGCCACCACCAGCGACGTGTGGTTCGGCAGCATCACGCCGCCCGACCCGACCCTGATCCGCGACGTCGCGTCGGCGATGTGCCCGATCAGCACCGGGGGCGATGAGCTGGCGATGCCCGGCATGCCGTGATGCTCGGCCACCCAGAACCGGGTGAAGCCGAGCCGCTCGGCCTCGCGGGCCAGCGCGATCGTGGCGCGCAGCGCCTGGCCGGCGGTGCCGCCCGCCGGGATCGGGGCCAGGTCGAGCACCGAGAGCGGCGCTCCGGCAAGGGTCAGTGGAGCCTGCGTGTCAGCCACGCAAGAGGGCAACACCGGCGGGCGGACAGTTCTTCCGCTGGCGCCGGCGCTCTACACGTAGTTTCCTTAGGTGACACCCGGTGTTCTTGCTGAGCAGTCATGAATTGTCATCGACAGTTCGCCCAGACGTAACGGTGTCGTGGCGGATTTCGAACACCTCGTGGGAGACCTTGTGGACATGAGGATCGCGATCATTACGGAGTCGTTCCCGCCCGATGTCAACGGCGTCGCGCACTGCGTAGTCCGCGTTGCTGAACACCTCGTCCGCAAGGGCCACCACCCCCTGGTCATTGCCCCAGAATCCGCGCGCGCCACATCGAGCGCGGACACCCAGTTCCCGCACCCCGTCGAACGGGTCCCGTCCGTGCCCCTGCCCGGATACCCGACCTTCCGGCTTGGCCTGCCCTCACCGCGCACCCGCCGCGCCATCACCAGGCACCGGACCGAGGTGGTCCACCTGGCCAGCCCGGTCGCCCTGGGGGCGTGGGGCAGCCACGTGGCCAGGGCCATGGAGCTGCCGACAATCGCGGTGTACCAGACCGACCTGCCCAACTACGCTCGTGCCTATCGGCTCGGCTCGGCCGGCGAGGCGTTCGCGTGGCGCTGGCTGCGCGACATTCACAACGCCGCCGACCGGACGCTGGCACCGTCCACCGTGACAGCCGCCGAGCTGCACGAACACGGCATGGAACGGGTATGGCTATGGGGACGAGGCGTGGACACTGAGCGGTTCCACCCGGCGCGGCGCGACGAGCGGCTGCGCGCCGAGATCGCGCCCCGCGGCGAGGTTATCGCCGGTTACGTGGGCCGGCTGGCGGCCGAGAAGCGGGTCGACCTGCTCGCCGCTGTGGCCGGCCTGCCCGGCGTGCGGCTCGCCGTGACCGGCGGCGGCCCGATGGAGGAGGAACTGCGGCGGGCGATCCCGTCCGCGGTCTTCCTCGGCACGCGATACGGCGAGGACCTGGCGCGCATCTACGCGAGCCTCGACGTCTTCGTGCACACCGGACCCTTCGAGACGTTCGGCCAGACGATTCAGGAAGCCGCCGCAAGCGGCCTGCCCGTTGTCGCGCCCGCCGCGGGCGGCCCGCTGGACCTGGTGGACGAGGGGGTGACGGGGTTCCTGGTGACCCCCGGCGACGGCGACGCGCTCGCCGCGGCGGTCAGCAGGCTCGCCGCGAACGCGGGGCTGCGGGCCCGGCTGGGCGAGGTGGCCAGGCGCCGCGTGCTCAGCAGGTCCTGGCCCGCCCTCGTCGACGAGCTGCTCGGCCACTACGCCGCCGTACTCGGCGCGGAGGCCGCGCTGGGCAGGCTGGCCGCATGAGAATCGTCCGGCTGGCCAACTACGTTGGCCCGCGCTCTGGCGGCATGCGCACGGCGCTGCGGGAGCTGGGTGCCGGCTACCTGGCGGCGGGGCACGAGCCTGTGCTCATCATCCCCGGCGGCCGCCGCGGCGACGAGCAGACCGCGCAGGGCCGGGTGATCACCAGGTACGGGCCGGTCGTGCCGTGCACCGGCGGATACCGCGCGCTGCTGCCGCGCCGCCGGCTGGCCGCGCTGCTGGCAGAGCTGCGGCCGGACCGGCTCGAGGTGTCGGACCGGACCACGCTGCGCTGGACCGGCCGCTGGGCGCGGGAGC
>JASHXJ010000506.1 GCA_030043595.1 Trebonia sp. | reverse complement strand
ACGTCGTAGCTGTCCTGGTATTCGGTCACCAGGTCGTCGACCTGCGCCGCGGTCGCATCCGCGACCGCCTCGGCCAGGTCGTTGACGCCCCAGGTGTTGACCTGGACCCCGAAGACCGCCTCCGCCTCGGTCTTGTCGCCTTCGGTGACCGCCACGTACCGCATGTTGTCCCCGAACCGCGCCAGCCGCAGCGACCGCGTCACCGCCCACCCCGCCGCCGCCCGCACCCACGTCCCCACCCCCGCCGCCACCCGCGGATCCGACACATGACCCACCACCGTCTTGCGCCGCACCCCCAGCCGCGACGCGATGTACCCGAACTCCCGGTCCCCGTGCGCCGCCTGGTTCAGGTTCATGAACCCGAAATCGATACCCGACCACGGCAGCGCCACATTCGCCTGCGTATGCAGGTGCAGCAGCGGCTTATCCAGCACCCCCAGCCCCCCGATCCACATCTTCGCCGGACTGAACGTATGCATCCACACGATCACCCCGATCACCGCCTCCCGCCGGCTCGCCTCCGCCATCACCCGCCGGATCTCATCCGGCCCCGTCAGCACCGGCTGCCACACCACCGGCACCGCAACACCCGCCGACCCCCCCAGCACCCCCGCGATCTCACGCGACTGCTCCCCAACCAGCCGCAGCGTCACCTCCCCGTACAGCTCCTGGCTCCCGGTAAGAAACCAGACCTCACGGCCGGTCAGCGCGGCCGGAACAGTCGGTGCGGGCATCAGCGCGGCGCTCCTTGCGGGGTTTGTCCATATGTGACCGGTAACATCGCGCACCATGGTGGCACGGACTCATGTCCGCGTCAACGGCTTGCGCACGAACACGCGGAAGGCATTACACGGGCGCGACCGAGTCCCTGATGACGAGCTGCGGTTCCACGGGCGCGGCGGCCAACGCCTCCGCTGGCAGCGCATCCGGGTCTTCCAGCCGGCGGATCGCGTCGATGAGCATGGTGACGCACCGCGCGCCGAGCTGGCTGAAATCCTGGCGCACCGTCGTCAGCGGCGGCCAGAAGTGCGCGGACTCCGGGATGTCGTCGAAGCCGACGATGCTGACGTCGCGCGGCACGTCCAGCCCGGCCGCGCGGAACGCGTGGATGAGCCCGAGCGCCATCTGGTCATTCGACGAGAACACCGCGGTGAACGGCAAGTCCGCGCGGCTGGAGCGCCCGGCCTGCTGGACGAGCGCGCGGCCGATCTCGAAGCCTGAGTCAGCGGTCCAGTCGCCGAACAGCGGCGGCGACCACGAAAGACCGGCCGCCGACAGCTCCGCCTTGTAAGCGCGCAGCCGTGACTGCGCGTCGTTCCAGTCCGGCGGCCCGGCCACGTGCAGGATGCGCTTGTGTCCCTGCCCGATGAGGTAACCGAGCAGCAGCCGGACGCCCGCCTCCTGGTTGACCGAGGCGACCGGGATGCCGCCTGTGCCGCGGTGCTCGCCCTGGGCGGCCACGATCGGCACGTTCATCGGCAGCGCGGCCAGCCGGGACAGCACCGTGGTCCGCGGCGCGACGATCACGATGCCCTCGACGTCCTGGCTCAGCAGGTCCTCGATCGCCGCCGAGATCGCGCCCGGGGCGACGGACGCCAGGTGCGCGACGGTCGCGTAGTAGCCGCGCTCGCGGGCCGCGTCCTCAACCGCGCTGACGCTGCTCGCCGGGCCGTAGTGCGACCCCACCGCGGCGGCCAGTACCCCGATCGTCTCCGATCGCCGCATGGAGAGCATCCGGGCCGCGCGGCTTGGCCGGAACTGCAGCTCGTCCATGGCGGCGAGGACCCGCGCCTTGGTCACGTCGCGGATGCTCGGATGCCCGTTCAGCACGCGGGAGACCGTCTGGTGCGAGACGCCAGCCAGGCGCGCCACATCGCGGATGCTCGCCGGACGCGGCCGGGACCTGCCCCTGCCCTCGCGGCTCTCGATCGCCTCCTGCACGCAATGAGCATAGCTTCGCTCCGGCCCGTCGCTGGTCAGCGACGGCCAGGAGCCATGGGCAGCCGGATGTTTGTGCGATGTCCGGCCCTCTCTGAGGGGCTCGACATCGCACAAACATCGGACCCTGCCGATGGGCGATCCCCCGCCAAACCGTGATCGTGTTGTGACCGGTAACTGTTGACGGCATGCGACACGGGCATTCACTATCAGCGGTATGTTACCGGTCACTTTGTTTCCATTTAACAGTTCGGAGACGAATGTTACCGGTAACAATCGCCTGTGACTGGAGGAGGCCAATGGTGGCTGAGCACGCCGGGCTCGCCGGGCCCGGCACCCAGCGCGGAGCGGGAATCCGCGCGGGCACGGGCGCCGACTACGAGGCGCGCGGCATCACCAAAAGCTTCGGCGGCATTACTGTACTTCGCGATGTGACCGTTCACTTCCGCCCGGGTGAGATCCATTCGGTGATCGGCGAGAACGGCGCGGGCAAGTCGACCCTGCTCAAGATCATGGCCGGGATGTACCCGAGCGACGAGGGGTCTCTCGTGCTCGCCGGGAAGGCCTTGGCCGCGCTCACCCCGCGAGACGCGCAACGGCAGGGCATCTACCTGGTGCCGCAGGAACCCCGTCTCATGCCCGACTTGTCCGTCGCGGAGAACCTGTATCTTGGCGCGCTGCCGACCCGGCGCTCCGGCCGGGTGGCCTGGAAGCTGATCAACGACACGGCCGGGGAGCTCATGTCGACCGTCGGCCTGCGCGCCGACCCGCGAGTTTCCGCCGGGCGGCTGTCCCTGGCGCAGCAGCAGCTGCTCGAATGCGCCAGGGCGCTGTCGCGCGGCTGCGGGATCATCTTCTTCGACGAGCCGACCTCCCCGCTGACGGCACACGACGCCGAGCGGCTGTTCGCGCTGATGAGCCAGCTGCGCGCCCAGGGCCTGACCCTTGGCTTCATCAGCCACAGGCTGGATGAGATCGAGGCGGTCAGCGACCGGGTGACGGTGCTGCGCGACGGCGCGGTCGCCGGGCGCGAGGAACGCGGCGGCTGGACCCGGGAGAAGCTGGTCACCGCGATGATCGGCCGGCAGCTCACCATCTCCCGCCGGGTCCGGCACGCGGCGGAAACGGGCGCGGTCATGCTCGAGGTCGACGATCTCTACTCGCCGCCCGAGGTCAACGGGATGTCCGTGCGCGTGCGCGCGGGAGAGATCGTCGGTCTGGCCGGGCTCGTCGGCAGCGGGCGCACCGAGTTCGCCGAGACGCTGTTCGGCATCCGCCCCGTGGCCGGCGGCAAGGTCCGGGTGAACGCCAGGAACATCACCGGTGCCAGCCCGCGCACGTGCATTGACGCGGGCCTGATCTACCTGGCCGAAGACCGCGGCCGGAACGGGATCTTCGCCGACGTCGACATCACGCGCAACGCCACCTCGGCGATCGTGGGACGGCTGCCGCGGCTGGCCGGCACGTTCCTGCGGCCCCGTAAGGAACAGGAGCTGGCCCAGGCCGCCACGCACGAGATGGACGTGCGGGCCAGCT
>JASHXJ010000505.1 GCA_030043595.1 Trebonia sp. | reverse complement strand
GCCGCGAGCCAGGCATCCCGGTTGGCCTGCGCAGCTTTCATGCTCCCATCTAGTGGCACTAGTTGCCATCCGGCGCAGTGATGGTGGCCTTCGGGACCCAGCAGGTCCGCGATCGGCACCGTCACATCCCTGGGCTTTCCGCGCGGATCGAACGGCATATCAAGCGCTTCCCGGACTCTAGCGTGCTCGACGCCGCGGGCGAATGCGGCTAGGAAGGCGTCCAGGTCGGTGATCCGGGTGGAGGTGCTTGCGCATCGATGAGACTGATCGTTCTGTCTGAGGCCATCGATGCCGCGGAGTCGCTTCGCCATGTCGAGTTGGGCGGGATCTTCAAGGTAGGCAGTCCGGCGCATATTGGCTTCTTCCGTCACCCAGCCTTCATGGCGGATGTGGCCGTGGCCACCGCCGACGTCAAGCGCCGCGAGGATCCGGCGCGCCTCCGGTGAGGCACGTTTTGCCGCCTCTAGCCAGGGTCGTCCGGTGCGGTGCCGTTCGATATAACGGGCCGCCGCTGCCTGGCTAATCTCAGGCAGCCCGGCTCGCTCCATCCTGAACCGCGCCAGCTCAGCACGCGGTGCTTCGAATCGGCGCGGTTCCCATCCGCCTTCCACCCGCTGCCGCTGTTCGGCATAGACCTCGCCCCTGCTCCGCCGCTCGCCCAGTGGCTGGGGCTGCGCGCGATCCGCGGGGCCTTCGGCGCGGGCCAGCTCGCTAGGCGCATCAGGGCGAGGCAGATCAAGCTCCCCTTTCCCCGGGCCATCGCGTGCACCCACACCGGAAGTGTGCCACCCGCACCATGGCCAATCGGGCCGCCGACGGGACGCTGCCTCCAGGCCGAAGCCGGCGCCCAGGAACTACCCCGGCAAAGGCGAGGCCGGCCGAAGCCTCAGAGCTGCAGGTCGACGTACCACACCCCGGCAATCTCCACGCACGGAACCGGCGAGATGACATTGGCAGAGGAATTTGACGCAGCCGCGAAGGCCTGCTCGAACGAGCCGGCTCCCGGTGGCATGCCCGAAGAGGGATCCGAGTTGGTGACGGTTTGCGGATCGGGTCCGGGTGTGGTCAGGGTGCCGGTGACCTCCACGAGGGCCTGATCGCCCTGAACGCTCTGTCCGGCGATAGCGAACGTTCCGCTGGCGGGGGAGGTTGCCAGCACCGAGATAGTCAGGCAGGCTGCCTGCGCGCTGGGCTCGATGAGGTCGCATAGCTCGGTCCAGTTGCCCTGAATGTCAGCGTCATAGAACGCGGCCGTGACGCCTTCCGGCGAATTTCTCCCTTGGGGCGGGGAGGTCGGCGTCGGCCCTGTCCCGAGTCCGGGCGTGCCGAAGAAGGCATCCAGGGCGCTGACGTCTGCCTGGGCCTGAGTCATCTGGGCCGGGGTCTCGCTGGAAATCGGGATGGCGGCGAGCTGGCGAAGTTCGCTGATGGGGGCCTGCCACGCGGGATCGCTGGCCGACATGAGATCACAGGCGGACGCGGTCAGGTACTGGTTCTGGAATGCGGCGGGCACGCTGGTGCTGAACGACATCTCCCACTCGGCTCGCGCGGCGCTGTACGGGGAGGCGGGGGTCGGCGCGGGTTCCGGCTGCGGCGTAGGCACGGCTGGAGAGGGAACAGGCGGCGGGCTTGCCGGGCACTGTGCGGGGGACGGGCTGGGTGATGGGCTAGGGGCACGGGTGGGGCCTCCGCGCTGGGTCACCGTGAAGCTCGAGTAGTTGCCCGAGTCGGTAAGGGCGGACGGGGTGACGGTCCAGCCGTCGTTCCTCATCCTGTCGTCCAAGGTCTCGCTGCTCGGCCCGCTCAGCTGGCCGAATGTATCTAGGGGAGAGCCGCCGTTAATCAGCTTGGGGTTGGCCGTATGGCCGCTCTTGCTGCCGTTGTCGCCCTTGGTGGCCTGGTAGAAGTCCACCTGACCGTATCTGGCGTAGCTGGTGAGGTCAGTACTGGAAGCGTTCTCAGCCGGGTCTTCGGCGATTACCTCGGCTGTGGCGTTGTCCCAGCCTCCCCGCCAGGAGGAGGGCGGCTCGATGCTCTTGAGCACGAGCGTCTCCCAGGCCCCGTGCCCTTGCGGCTGGTCTCCGACCGCAAAGAGGTCTGTGCCATTGTCGCCGCCGGTGAGAACCGCCATGTAGATCTTGTCCCCGGGCATGATCGGGGATGGCGGGACGGAGATGCGTGGTAGCTGGTCGTTTGGCGGCTGGCCTTTGGTCGCGCCGATAGTTTCGATAAAGGGGGCATAGGAAATGCCCTGCGGGAATGTGCCGGCTCCTTGGATCACGGAGCCGTCCGACGGGGACAATGATGACTGGCCGTCGCAAGCCGCGATGATCCCGGTCTGCGCCAGGAGACCAGCGGGCGCGCCGAGGAATCCATTAATTTGATCGCCGCCCATGCCGACCCAGAAGGCTGCCTCGGCTTTAGGGTGCTGAGAGCAGTATGCGGCATCCAGGCGCGGCACGGTCATCTCCGCGGCCACGAAGCTCAGCTGGCCGAGACCGAGGAAAGTCTGCTTGTAGCTGACATATCCGGCCCAGTTGGGCGAAGGTTCCTGCTGGACGTTCAGCACGATACCCGGACTGATGATCGTGGGCGACGTCACCGGGATTAGCGGGAGGGACGGGAAGCCCACAGGCAGCGCGATGCCGTCAACGACCTCGCCCGCATGCAGGTACTCAGCCCTTGCCAGCTGTCGGTGGGCCACCAGGACGCCCGCGCCGGCCAGGAAGGCCACGGCCAGGATCGCGGGTACCCGGAACTGCTTTATCTTCACCTGCTCGACACCCCCTGATGCCGGCGTCCGCGTTCGGTGCTGGCAGGACTTGATTCCCCGTGTTATCGCGGTACAAGCAGACGGCAAAGTCTGATGTTTTCCTGCTTTCGTTGCGGCCGGATGTAAGCTTTAACGGCTGGCCGCGGTGGAATGGTTCACGTCGACCGCGCTAAAACATTCCTGAAA
>JASHXJ010000504.1 GCA_030043595.1 Trebonia sp. | reverse complement strand
CCCGGGCCGCCCGGGCCGCCCGCCGTCCGCGACCGTGACCGGCGTCAGCCCGGCCGCTGCCGCGGCCGCGTCGAGCTGACCGGCGGCAGCCCTGGGGCCGTTCCAGCGCAGCCGCTGGTATTCGGTCAGGTCCGCGTGCGTGGCCACGCCGAGGGCGCGCGCGGTGCTGCCGACGAGATACGCGAGGCACTCGTCATCACTCGGCTCGCTATCGAGTAGCGCTGCGGGGATGACCCGTTCCGGCAGGTCGTACACGCGCCGCCACCCGATCCGCCGCACGCAGACCGCCTGGCCTGTGTCCAGCAGCCACTCCGCGGCGATCTTCACCTCCGACCAGTCCCACCACGGCCCGCCTCCCTTGGCGCCGCCGAGCTGGGTCGCGGTGAGCGGCCCGTCCGCCTTCAGCCGGGCGAGAACCTCATCGCACGCGCGCTGCGACACCTGGTGCCAGCGCTGGCCCCGCTCCCGTATCCGCCGCCTGCGCGCCGCGTAGTACGGCCAGTCCCCGATCGGCAGCAGGCAGGCCGCGTGCGCCCAGTACTCGAACGCCGCCGGCTTCGCCGGGTGCCAGTACGCCTGCTCGACCTTTTCCCTGCCCACCGGCCCCAGGCGCGCGTACGGCACGAGCTCATGCGACCGCGCGAGCACGCTGATCGTGTCGAGCTGCACGGCGGCGACCCGCCGCAGCACCCCGGCAACCCCGCCGCGCCGCCCGTCCGCGCCCAGGAAGCCCTGGGCATGCAGGGTCAGCCGCCGTACTTCGTCTGGGGTCAGCTCACGGCTGGCCGGGGGATCGTCCGCCCGCGCCCGCGGAGTCGGAACGGACACGGCAATCTCTGCCACGCGTATGACTGTAGCGAGGGGGTCTGACATTCCGCGCCACGCGGACGCAAAGCGGCCGAGCCGCGGTCGTTTAGTACCAGTCTTCGCTGAAGGTCCTGGCGAACAGCGTCATGATGCAGCCGATGGCCGCGATCCCCGCGCCGAGCCAGAACGCCCACCAGGTGGGGTGCGGAACCATCGCGATTCCGCCGATGACGAACCCGATGATGATGACCGTGACCGCGACCCAGGATATGGGCTTGCCGTGGTGGTGGACTTCCGCGGTGCCGTGCGCCAGGGTTCCCGCGGGACCCGTGCCCTCCACGGTTCCTGTTGCCTGCTCGGCCACGACTCCTCCTCCGCGCTTATGCTGGGTTGGCAAGAAAATACCCCATCGGTACCGGGTCCGCGGTGGCCGGCCCCCTGCAACCCGCGGACTCGGCAATGCGTTCGCGTCTCGCCTACCATGACTTGCGAGGCGTTTTCAGCCCATCCGATCCGCGAGGAGCACGACGAGAAGTGCCTGCCATCCTAGATAGCATCCTTCGCGCGGGCGAAGGCAAGATCCTGCGTCATCTCAAGCGGATCAGCGAGCAGATCAACTCCGTCGAGGACGACTTCGTCGCCATGGAGGACGAGGAGCTCCGCGCGATGACCGCCGAGCTCAGGCAGCGCTACGACGATGGGGAGACCCTCGACGAGCTGCTCCCCGAGGCGTACGCCGCCGTCCGCGAGGCGGCCAAGCGCACCCTCGGGCAGCGGGCGTTCGACGTGCAGCTGATGGGCGCCGCGGCATTGCACCTGGGCAACATCGCCGAGATGCGCACCGGTGAGGGCAAGACGCTCACCGCCGTGTTTCCCGCCTACCTGAACGCGCTGGCCGGCCAGGGCGTGCACGTCGTCACGACGAACGACTACCTGGCCAAGCGCGACGCGGAGTGGATGGGCCGCGTGCACCGCTTCCTCGGCCTCGAGGTCGGTGTCATCCTCGCGGACATGGCGCCCGCCGACCGCAAGCGCGCGTACCTGGCGGACATCACCTACGGCACGAACAACGAGTTCGGCTTCGACTACCTGCGCGACAACATGGCGTGGTCGCTGGAGGAATGCGTCCAGCGCGGCCACCACTACGCGATCGTCGACGAGGTGGACTCCATCCTCGTCGACGAGGCGAGGACCCCGCTGATCATCAGCGGGCCCGCCGAGCAGAACTCCCGCTGGTACACCGAGTTCGCCAAGATCGCGCCCCGGCTGCGCCGCGGTGAGGACGGCGAGGGGGACTACGAGGTCGACGAGAAGAAGAAGACCGTCGGCATCCTGGAATCTGGCGTCGAGAAGGTCGAGGACTGGCTCGGCATCGACAACCTCTACGATCCGGTGAACACGCCGCTGGTCAGCTTCCTGAACAACTCCATCAAGGCCAAGGAGCTGTTCAAGCGCGACAAGGACTACGTCGTGATGAACGGCGAGGTCCTGATCGTGGACGAGTTCACCGGCCGCATCCTGCACGGCCGCCGGTACAACGAGGGCATGCACCAGGCCATCGAGGCCAAGGAAGGCGTGCAGATCAAGGACGAGAACCAGACGTTCGCCACGATCACGCTGCAGAACTACTTCCGTCTCTACGAGAAGCTCGCCGGCATGACCGGCACGGCGATGACCGAGGCGAATGAGTTCATGCAGATCTACAAGCTCGGCGTGGTACCGATCCCGACGAACATGCCGATGATCCGGGCGGACGAGACCGACGTGATCTACCAGTCGGCCCAGTCGAAGTTCGAGGCCGTCGTCGAGGACATCGTCGACCGGCACCAGGCTGGGCAGCCGGTGCTCGTGGGCACCACGAGCGTGGAGAAGTCCGAGATCGTCTCGGTGATGCTCAAGCGACGCGGCGTGCCGCATCACGTGCTGAACGCCAAGTACCACGAGCAGGAGGCCATGATCGTCGCCCAGTCCGGGCGGCTGGGCGCGGTCACCGTGGCGACCAACATGGCCGGCCGGGGCACCGACATCATGCTCGGCGGCAACCCTGAGTTCATCGCCGACATCGAGCTGCACCAGCGCGGGCTGTCGCCGGTGGACACGCCCGAGGACTACGAGGCCGCCTGGCCCGAGGCGGTGGCGAAGGCGAAGGCAGCGGTGGCGGCCGAGCACGAGGAGGTTGTCGGCGCCGGCGGCCTTTACGTGCTCGGCACGGAACGGCACGAGTCCCGCCGCATCGACAACCAGCTTCGCGGCCGTTCCGGCCGTCAGGGTGACCCGGGCAAGAGCCGGTTCTACCTGTCCCTCGAGGACGACCTGATGCGGCTGTTCAACTCCGAGCGAGTCGCCGCCATCATGGACAGGCTGAACATCCCGGCCGACGTCCCGGTGGAGAACAAGGTGGTATCGCGCGCGATCAGGTCCGCGCAGACCCAGGTCGAGCAGCAGAACTTCGAGATCCGCAAGGACGTCCTGAAGTACGACGACGTGCTGAACCGGCAGCGCCAGGTCATTTACGGCGAGCGCCGCAAGGTGCTCGAGGGCGCCGACCTGCACGAGCAGATCCGCTCCATGATCGATGAGGTAGTCGCCAGCTACGTAGCGGGCGCCACTAGCGAGGGGTACCCGGAGGAGTGGGACCTGGAACGGCTGTGGCGGGCATTCAAGCAGCTCTACCCGATTTCGCTGCAGACCGACGCGGTCATCGAAGCGGCCGGGGGGGATCGTGCCGGGCTTACCTCCTCGCTCATCACCGAGATGGGCCAAGAAGACGCCCAGGCGGCGTACAACCGGCGCGAGCAGGAGCTCACGCCCGAGCTGATGCGCGAGATCGAGCGCCGTGTGGTGCTGTCTGTGCTCGACCGCAAGTGGCGCGAGCACCTGTACGAGATGGACTACCTGCGCGAGGGCATCGGCTTGCGTGCGATGGCGCAGCGTGACCCGCTGGTCGAGTACCAGCGGGAGGGCTACGACATGTTCAACGCGATGATGGACGGCATCAAGGAAGAGTCGGTCGGGAACCTCTTCAACCTGCAGTTCGAGGTTCAGGAGAACCCGATCGTGGAGGAGGCCCCCGACGGCACGTCGTCGGCTGTGACCGGTGCAGCGGCACCGGCCGAAACGGCTCCCGGCGGGGCGGCTGCCCGGCCGGCTTCCGGCAGGCCAGTGCCTGCCGGCGCCGTTCCCCCGAGAGCAGCGCCGCTGGGTGCGGCACCCCAGGACGCGTCGCAGCCCTCGGTGCCGGCCGCGTTCGGCGGCC
>JASHXJ010000503.1 GCA_030043595.1 Trebonia sp. | reverse complement strand
GCGGATCACGCCGGGACGGATTCGACTGGTGCTCTTGAAGCGCATTCTGTTTACCTGTGATCCGAATCGCCCCCATTGGCGTCATATTGAGGGCGACAGTGTGATGTGCCCGCTGATCGCCAGCATCCACCTGTTTCGGGTGACGTCTGAGGAGGCAAGACAGGCATGAATTTCAGCTGGCCATGTAGGGCGGCGGAGAAGACGGCGCACCGCGGCGCCGCACGGATGGGGATTGTCGGGATTGCGGCTGTGACGGTCGCGGGGGTCGCAGTGCTGGCGGCGCCGGCCATGAGCGCGATGGCGGCCCCGCTGAACGCGACCACCACGGTGATCAATATGAACACCCTGAACACGGAGCCTGCCGGGCCCGTCACGGTGCCCTTCACCGTTACTGACGACGCTGCTGGCGGCCCGGCGCCGACCGGAACTGTCACGATCTCCGACCCGCCCACCATCCCGGACCAGCCGGTGGACCCCGCCTTCACCGGCTGCACCGGCGATCTGACTCCGGGAGCCGACGGGACCAGCACCGGATCGTGCCAGGTCGCCACCCCGACCGAGGCCTGGGGCTTCGTGCTGATGCAGGCGACCTACAACGGTGATGCTAACAACGCGACGTCGAACACCGGCGACACCGAGTACAAGATCATCAACCTGATGCCGACGGCGACGTCCATCGCACCTGCTACGGCAAACGCCGGTACCCAAGTGACTCTGATCGCTACAGTCCTCCCGGCCGACCAGGCCGCCGCGTCCGCGAACACCCCGGCGGGCAACCTCCTCGCTGCGTACAGCGAGACCGGTGGGGACACTGTGGCCTTCACGGCGAACGGCGTCGCGATCCCTGGCTGCGGTGCCGTGGCGATCCTGTGGAATGACAATACCGACGAGAACTACGCGGACTGCCCCTTCACGCCGACGGCGACGGACGCGATCGTGGCCGTCTTCTCCGGTGACGAGTACGCGGCAACGTCCACCGGAACGGAAACGCTCACGGTTAACGTGCCTAAGGTCGCGACGACGACGACGATGCCGGCCGTGTCCGGGTACGTGGGCAGCGCGATCAAGCTGGCTGCGAGCGTGGCGGGCGGCCCGGTCCCGACCGGGACGGTCAAGTTCGTCTACGGCGGCAAGACGCTGTGCTCGGCGACCCTGTCCGGCGGTGCCGCGCACTGCTCGCACGCGTTCGCCGCGGTTGGCTCGTTCAAGGTCGAGGCGGTGTACGGGGGCGACGCCGGGCATGCTGCCTCCGATGTTCTGGCGACGGTGAAGGTGAAGGCGCAGCCCACCTCCGTCAAGGTCGCCGTGTCCCCGGCTTCGCCTGTCAAGGGCAAGGCCGTGACGCTGACGGCGACGGTGAAGTCGTCGTCGGCGGCGGCCGGCAGTGTCACGTTCTACGTCGGCGGGCACAAGGTGTGCACAGCGAAGGTCTCCGCCGGCAAGGCGTCGTGCAGCTACACCTGGCACGCGGCGGGCACGTACACGGTGACCGCTGTCTACAGCGGCAACGCGACGCACGCGGGCTCGAAGGGAACCATCTCGGTGACCGTGAAGAGCTGACCCGGCCCTGACCACTGGCGTCCGTGCCGCCCCCGATGGGCGGCACGGACGTCAGCATTTGGTTCGATGAGGGCCTGCTCGTAGTAGCATCTTTTGTAGCGCCCCTGACGGCTTCGCTTCGCTGACTGTAGCGTTGGAGGTTCGTTGATTACCTTTTTCCCGCTGCTCGAGTGGATGCAGGACATCGACCAGCCGAAGACCCTGAAGGGCCGGATGGCCGAGTCGATCCCGCTCTACAGAGGGGCGCTCGCCGACTGCGAGCGGGTGCGGGGCACTGACCACCCGACCACCCTTAGGGCGCGGAACAATCTCGCGATGGCCTACCGGGCCGCGGGGCGGACCGCCGAGTCGATCCCGCTGCTTGAGCGGGCGCTCGCCGACTGCGAGCGGGTGCGGGGCACTGACCACCCGGACACCCTGACAACGCGGAACAACCTCGCGATGGCCTACCGGGCCGCGGGGCGGACGGCCGAGGCGATCCCGCTGTATGAGCGGACGCTCGCTGATTGTGAGCGGGTGCTGGGTCCCGAGCACCCGTGGACGAAAGCGGCGCGAAAGGGTCTGGCTGCCTTGGCGACCGAGCCGAAAAGGCACAGGCACACATAGGCGCACGTCAGCCTGCCCGGCACGTCGGGTCCACCGAAAACCACGACGGCGAGAGATATCCGCGCGCTAGTACCAGCCTGCTGATGTTTCGTGTGCCCAGGCGGCGCATGGGGTTCCGTAGCGGCCGCGGATGTAGGAGAGCCCCCAGCCGATCTGCTCGCCCGCGTTGCCGTAGGGGTAGCGGGCTGACCAGCCGTTGATGTCCTGGGCGATGCCGCGCGCGTCCGACGTGGGGTTGGCGGCCGTTGCCGACCAGCCGGACTCGCGGGTCCACAGCTCGTCCAGGCAGGACCACTGGCCGCCGCCCCACCCGTAGGAGGCGGCCATCTGCCTGCCGAGCGCCACATTCGCCGAAACACTGGACATCTGCGCAGGCAAGCCGCCATGCCTGGCGACGGCAAACACGACTACCCCGCCTACTACTGCGGCGGCCATGGCACGGCCGAATCCGTTATCACGTCGGCGGCCGTTGCGTTTATCGGGCATGTAGGACAGATCTCTTTCAAGGACGTGGGGTCTGCTTCCAGGTCCGGCACGAGGTGCAGCCACGTGCCGCGGAACGCGGCAGCCGGACACTGACGGCGGGCGAAGTGCACGGAACGCTGGAGAGCGCTTACGCAGCTCGCGCGGCAACAACGGCGTTGCCACGGCGTGGCGAGATGCGTAAAAAGGCGGCAAAGGGGGTATCGGGGGCTATCATCGCGCATAGATTACATGTGCGGTTTTCCTAAGACAGGCGGAGGGAGCAAATGTCCAGGGGGACGCTGATCCTCTTCGTGTGGCTGATCATTGGAGCGGCCGCCGCAGGTCAGCGAGGCTATTTCAGCAGTACCACGAACCTGGGCTGCAGTACAGGCGCCACAATCGCCCTGACGATCGCGGCGGGACCGCTCAACTACGTCGGTATCGATCCGAGCATCACTTGCGGCTGGCCGAAGCCCTCTAGCTGAGCGCCGGCGTTCGCCGTCCCCGCGTCATGAAAGCCAGGCCGCGTCGCTACGACGCGGCGTAGGGGTAATCTCGGCTGCATGGGAAGCACGGAGTTGCCGCCGTTCAGCCTGACGGAGGCCGTTAGCCGGTGGCAGTTCGCGCCGGTGGTCACGGCGTTCACCGTGCTATTCGCCGGGCTTTACCTGTGGGGCGCGGTGCGGGTGGCCCGCCGCCACCCGGCGCGGCCATGGCCGGTGCTCCGGACGGCCGCGTTTCTCGGCGGCCTGCTGGTTGTCGTGCTCGCCACGCAGAGCGGCATCGGCACCTATGACGACACCCTGTTCTGGGTGCACATGATCCAGCACCTCATGCTGATCATGATCGCCCCGCCGCTGCTTGTTGCCGGGCAGCCCGTGACCCTGCTGCTGCACGCGAGCCGCAATCCGCTGCACACCTGGGTCAAGCGGGTCGTGCGGTCCCGCCCGGTGGCCTGGCTGACCTGGCCGGCGTTCGGAGTCATGGCCTATGCGGCGACGATCGTGGGGACGCACCTGACGGGCTTCATGAACCTGGTGGAGAGCAACCCGGCGGTGCACGACGGGGAGCACGTCCTCTACCTCGTCGTCGGGTACCTGTACTTCCTCCCGCTGATCGGCCGGGAGCCGATCCGGTGGAAGGTGTCGTACCCGCTGCGGCTGTTCCTCCTCTTCATCGCCATGCCCGTGGACGCGTTCACCGGTGTCGTGCTCGGCTCGGCGAGCTCGGACCCGTTCGCGCCGACGGTGCCGCGCTCGTGGGGGCCGTCCGCCCTTGATGACGTGCACATGGGCGGCGCGGTCATGTGGATCGGCGGTGCCGCGATCATGTTCGTGATGATCATGATCACGTTCTTCGCGTGGTCGCGCGAAACCCGTCCGTCCGGGGGCATGGGCTGGCTGGAGTCGGCGCGGCGGGCGAACCTGGCCGAGAAGATCAGCGCGGGCACGGTCCCGGCCAGGGTGCCCGGTTCCGGCGCGGCCGCCAGCATCGACGATGACGAGCACCTCGCGGCCTATAACGCCTACCTCGCCCGCCTCAACGGTCCCGGAAACCCCGGCAACGCGGGTCAAGGATCGTCAGCCCATCCTGGAGCCTGAACCGACCGGAGTCTGGGCTCGTGATCCCGGGTAGGTGGCGTAGCTGAGTGTCACCCCGTTCCGGTCGGCCAATGCCACTGCCGGTGCTGGGTGTTCGTTAAGTCCCCGCTCACTCGCTCTGCGCTGCGTTAGCGGCAACCCCGGAAGTTCCGGGAATGCCGGGAGGGAGCAGACAGACCATGCGGGTCATCCATCGGGCCACACTCGCGGCAGCCGGGACGGCGGGCGCCGTCCTCGTCGCCGCAGTGGCACTCGCGCCCGGCGCGGGGGCAAGCACACCTTTCTCGTTCGTGGGCGGCTTCAAGCACGTCACCACGATCGCCTCGACGATCCCGGGCAACGGAGACGTGAATCCCTACGGCGTGGCCGTGGTCACGCACAGCCAGGGCAAGCTCTATGCGGGCGACGTCCTCGTCAGCAACTTCAACGACAAGGCCAACGCGCAGGGCACGGGCACCACGATCGTCGAGGTCGCCCCGAACCACGCGGTGTCGCTGTTCAGCCAGATCAGCGCCGCCAACCTGCCTGGCGCCTGCCCAGGCGGGGTAGGCCTCACGACCGCGCTTGACATCCTGCCCGGCGGCTGGGTGATTGTCGGCAGCCTGCCCACCACCGGCGGCAACCCGGCGACGTCGAAGGCCGGCTGCCTGCTGGTCCTCAACAGCGTGGGCCGCGTCGTGGAGACGTTCAGCGGGCACGGCATCAACGGACCGTGGGACATGACCGACATCAGCTTCGGGAACGTGACCTACCTCTTCGTCGCCAATGTGCTCAACGGCACCGTGGCGGCGGGCGGCAAGATAGTCCACGAGGGGACCGTCCTGCGCCTGACGGTTACCACACCGTCGGCCGGGCTGCCCAAGCTGACGGCCTGGACCACGATCGGCTCGGGTTTCGCGGAGGAGACCAATGCCTCCGCGCTCGTCATCGGGCCAACCGGGGTCGCGCTTAACCTCAACGGGTGGCTGTACGTCGCGGACACCATCGAGAACAGGATCGCCGCTATCCCGTTCGCGATCACCCGTACCAGCAGCGCGAAGACCGGTGTCACGGTAACCAGGAACGGCGCCATCAAGGGCCCGCTCGGGCTGGTCACCGCACCTAACGGCGACCTCCTCACCGTTAACTCCCTCAACGGGAACCTCGTGGAAGTCACCCCGAAGGGCGCTCAGATCGTCGTCAAGGCGCTCGACAAGTCCGGTTCGCCGCCGGGCGCGGGAGCGCTGTTCGGCCTGGCGGTGGCGCCGTCCTACAAGGGCGTCTACTTCGTAGACGACGCGACGAACACACTGGACCTCCTGCACTAACCGGTGGGGTCCCGGGGGCCTGGGGCCTGGGGGGACTGCGCAAGTCCCCCCAGGCGGGGCCAGGGGGTATGGGGGTCCCGGGGGTCGTCCCCCGGGGAAACAGAGCGACACGCCGGTAGCGGTGTCTACGGAAATCTACGGTTCTCGCTAGAGGAAGCCATAGAGTCCGATTCGTGGACCCCGTGCGAAACCCCTACGCCCCCGGTGCCGGGCAGCGCCCGCCCGAGCTGGCCGGCCGTGACCGGGAGATAAGCCAGTTCGAGGTCGTGCTCGAGCGTGTCGCCCGTGCCCGGCCGGAACGAAGCATGGTGCTCACCGGACTGCGCGGCGTCGGCAAGACCGTGCTGCTGAACACGTTCCGGTCGATGGCGCTGCAGCGGCTGTGGGGCACCGGCAAGCTCGAGGCACGGCCAGACCAGTCGATCCGGCGGCCGGTCGCCGCGGCGCTGCACATGGCCGTGCGTGAACTGGCCCCCCGGCACCGCGCGCCGGACCGGATCGACGCCTTCCTCGGGGTGCTCAAGGCATTCGCGCTCCGCGACCCCAAGGCGCCCAAGGGCAGCTCGGTCACCGTCCAGCTCGGCATCGACGTGCCGGCCGCTCGCGGCAGGGCCGACTCGGGCGACCTCGAGGTGGACCTCACTGAGCTGTTCACCGACGCCGCGTCCGTAGCGGCCGACCTTGGCGTCGGCATCGCGCTGTTCGTCGACGAGATGCAGGACGTGCCCGCCGCCGACGTTTCCGCGCTGTGCGCGGCGTGCCACGAGCTCTCGCAGATCGGTGGGCCGCTGATCGTGGTCGGCGCGGGGCTGCCGCACCTGCCTTCGGTGCTTTCCGCGAGCAAGAGCTACTCCGAGCGGCTGTTCAGGTACGTCCGCATTGACCGGCTGGACCGGGAAGCGGCCGACCAGGCGCTGATCGCTCCGGCCGAGCGGGAAAACGTGATCTTCAAGCAGGAAGCGCTCGACGCGCTATATGCGGCGGCCGATGGCTACCCGTACTTCGTCCAGGCGTACGGCAAGGTCACCTGGGATGTCGCCGCGGCCAGCCCCGTCACCGCCGCCGACGTCGCGGTGGCGGCGCCCGAGGCGGAAGGCGAACTCGCTGTCGGCTTCTTCGGCAGCAGGTATGAGCGGGCGACCCCGGCCGAGCGGGAGTACATGCGGGCGATGGCCTCGATCGGGGACGACCCCGTGCTCACGTCAAGCGTCGCGGACGAGCTCGCCCGCAAGCCCTCCAGCCTGTCCCCGGCCAGGGACGGCCTGATCAAGAAGGGCCTGATCTACAGCTCGGAGCGAGGGCTGATCGCATTCACTGTGCCGCACTTCGGCAAGTTCCTGCGGTCGCAGCCGGTCTGAACCGGGGCTGACCCGGGTGCCGCGCGGAAGACGCGGTGCGGTGAAGAGGCGCCACGGATCGTTCGGAATATCGGATTTATTGTTTCCTATTGAGAATTCTTTATAGACGCTTAGAGATCCGCAGAGTGCCGGGGGCGGTGGTGCTGCACACGGTGCGGTGTGCGGTGCAGTGTGCGATGCGGAACGTCGCGGTGCGGTCCCAGGGCCGACGCAGCAGTCGGCGCGGCCGGGCTGGGCACCGCGGCGGGGGCTGGGGCCGCGGGGGCCGCCGG
>JASHXJ010000502.1 GCA_030043595.1 Trebonia sp. | reverse complement strand
CGGCCGCGGCCGGGATCGCGCCCAGGCCCAGCAGCAGGCGCCAGGTCAGGGCGGGGCCGGCGCCGCCGCCGAGCAGCGCCAACGCGGCCAGCGGGCCGATGATCAGCCCGACGGCCTGGGCGGAGAACACCAGCGCGACCATCCGGCCCCGGTTCGACCGGCCGGAGTACTCGCTCATCAGGACGGCGCTGACCGGGTAGTCGCCGCCGACCCCGAAGCCGAGCAGGAACCGGAACGCGACCAGCACGCCGAGCGAGGGGGCGAGCGCCGACCCGGCCGCCGCGACCACCATCAGCGCGGCGGAGATCCAGTACACCCGGGTCCGGCCGATCGCGTCAGCGATCCGGCCGAAAAAGGTCGCGCCGAGGAACGCCGCCCCCAGCATGACCGCGTTCAGCAGCGCCAGCTGCCCGGTGCCCAGATGCCACTGCGTCTTCAGCAGGGTGGAGACGATGCCGATCACGAACAGGTCGTAGGCGTCGGTGAAGAACCCCATCCCGGACACCAGCAGGGCGCGCCTGCGCAGCGGCGCCCCGTCGTGCTGGCCGGTCGGGTCGTCGGTCGGGGTGTCGGGCACCTGGCATTCCCGTTCATCTCGTGTGAAGCCGCCGGTCACGGCCGGGCCGGCCGGATGCCATCGCGCCATCCGCTACCGGACGGTATGCAGTGCAGGCGAACTGAAGCCGACGCAGGAATGAACAAAAGGTGAATGAAGAACACCGGAGAGGCGAAATACGACGAAAGGCCGAGGCCTGGCATTGGCCGCCGGGGGCAGACCTTGGCGCCGCGCGGACCGGGGCGGGGCGATTCGGCCGCCGCAGCCACCGCTCGATCGCCCCCGTTCCAGCGTGTACACCGTTCGTTGGTCCGTTGTTCATCTTTTGTTCACCTTGCGGCTACTCTGTCTGGGTGGCGATGATGAGCGTGCACTCCTCCGGCGTGCTGACCGGCGCGCCGCTTGGCGGGGAAGGGTGGCTTCAGCTGGGCGAGCTGGGGCTGGCGCTGCTGCTGTCGGCGTGCATCGGCTTTGAGCGGGAGCTGCGGCAGAAGAACGCCGGCCTGCGGACCCATGCCCTGGTGGGGCTCGGCGCGGCGCTGTTCATGCTGGTGAGCAAGTACGGGTTCAGCGACGTCATCGAGACGCAGCGGATCGTGCTGGACCCGTCCCGGATGGCCGCGCAGATCGTCTCCGGGATCGGGTTCCTGGGGGCCGGGCTGATCTTCGTCCGCCGCGACTCGGTCCGGGGGCTGACCACCGCCGCGTCCGTGTGGGTGACCGCCGCCATCGGCTGCGCGGCCGGGGCGGGCCTGCCCATCCTGGCGGTCGCCGCCACCGGCGCCTACCTGGTGGTGGTGGCGGTGGTGTTCCCGGCCGCGACCCGCCGCCTGCCCCGGTCGGCCACCGCGGTGTCCTCCCTGCAGATCAGGTACCTGGACGGGCGGGGCGTGCTGCGGCGGCTGCTCCAGGTCACGACGTCGCAGGGGTTCACCATCGACGAGCTGTCCGCCGACACCGCCGCGCGCCACGGCGGCGGGCAGCCGGAAACGCTCGACGGCGCGCCCTTGGTGCTGGTCACCCTCCAGGTCCACGGCAGACAGCCGGTCAACGACCTGGCCGCGACCTTGTCCGACATCCAGGACGTCCGCGGCGTCGTGGTCAGAGACGCCAACGCGGTCGCCGAATAGCCGCCCGCCGATCCCGCCCGGCGGCAGCCGGCATCCCGGAGGCGAGTCCTCGCGCCAGCGGAACGCGAATTGCGCGCGGGATGCCGCCAGCCCGCCTGACGTAGCATCGGACGGTGGCCGAGATCCGCGAGTGCGTGCAGTGCGGGACCCCGTTCACGCCCGGCCGCGAGCACGCCCGGTTCTGCTCGGCCCGCTGCCGGATGGCGTGGAACCGCGAGCACGCCGGCGTCGCCGCGGCTCCCGCGGTCGCCATCGACTGGTCGGTGGCGGCGATGACCGAGTCGGCCGCCCGCCTTGAGCTCGCGCGGGACTGGGACCTGCCCCGCGTCGCCGTCGCGGTGGCCGAGGCGGTGTGGTGGGTCACGCTGGTCGACGCCACCCTCGTCCGCTACCACCTCCATGCTTACGAGAAGGCGCTGGCCAGCACGACGGTGCGAAGGCGCAAGACCGGGGAGACCCTCGAGGGCCTGCGCTACGTCCGCAACGAGCTCGGCCGCTCGACCGAGCCCGCCGTCTTCGTCGCCCCGATGGCCGCCGCCGACGGGACCACCGTCTGGACCTGGCACCTGCGGCCGGAGCCGGAACTTGGCTCTCGCGCCGCCCGCGCCCGGCACTGGGAACTCATCCGGTACAACTCCTACCAGGCGCGCCTGGCCGGGCACCCGATCACCAAGACCTTCGCCCGCTGCGCCAGCTTCCTCGCCATCGCCGCCGACCTTGCCGGAACAGGCCAGTAGCACCAGCGCCCGCCCGGACGCGCCCCCATTTGGGGACCGCCGCCAAGCCGCCTTAGACGAGCAGCCTCCAGGCATGCCCAAGGGGCTGAGCGCGAAAGCCGCATCGCCTGTCAGCGCCGCATGGCCGCGCACATGAGCGGTCAACGGCGCCCGCAATGCATAGCATTGCGTGATGGAGGACCCCCGAACCGCGAGCGGCCCGGCTTGGTGACCGGCCCGCGGGACGTCATGGAAACTCCCGGCCGAGCGCAGAGCGCAGCGCCCGCCGAACGGCCGGGAAGCAGCTGCGCGCTGGCATGGTCCCTGGACGCCGCCTCCCGCGCCCTGGGGCGATTCGCGGCGGCGGAGAACGCGCCCGAGGCCGTGGCGGCGGCAACCGAGGCCGTCTGGTAGATCACCACCACCGATGCCGCGATGAACCGCCACCACCCGAAACCGGGAGTGGCACCTAGCCCTGCGGGCCGGCCAGCGGGCCGGTGTAGGTGACTTCGACGACGGCGATATTCCCGGATTCGATTATGCTGCGGACCTCGTGGTGGGAGTCGGGGAACGCGGTAGCGAACCCTTGGCCGAAGTCCACGAGGGCGTCGATGCCCTCGATGGTGGTTCCGTCCGGCTGGACGGAGAGAATGTCGGGTGCGTAGATCTGTGACGCGCGGCTCCAGGTCCGCTCGTCAAAGCTGCGGATGTGCGGCTCGGCTAGGTCGCGTGCTTCTAACATCGCTGCCTCCTGGGTAGCGGTGCTGCTGACGCACCGACCGTAAGCTGCCGGCGAGCACCGGCGGACCGGGAGTAGCCACCGGCCGGACGCTCCGCCTGCCTGGTCTTCGAGGTCAACGCTGGCAGGATCACCGCCCAGCGTGCCTGCTACGACCAGATGACCCTCGCCGCACAGCTCGGCCTGGTCCCGGACGCCGCGCCGGCCAGCTCAGCACCCCCAACGGCGCCAGTCGGGTAAGGCAGCTATCACTACGGCGTCAGGGCCGAACGGATGAGAATCCGGCCCTGGCGGTCGTGGGCCCGTTCTCTTCGGGCGCCATGGTCCCGGCGGACAGGCAGAGCCGTAGGACAGCACGTCCTGGGTGCGCAGCAGGTTGTTGGGCGCTAACGCGGAAGGCGGCTGTGACAACCGGATTAACTCACGGCCTTACCCTGGTGGGGTGCTGCTGGCGCCGGTATCGGCGTGCGCTGCGCCGGGCGGCCAGCCGCATGATGGCCGGCGGGGGCTCCAGGCCAAGCTGCCGGAGCATGCCGGGGACGTCTTCCTGGTGCCAGACCTCGGCGAATTTGCCGTCGCGCGCGCGGAAGATCTCCTGCCCTGTCATGGTGACGGGGCGGCCGGTGGGCGGGAGCCCGAACAGGTCAAAGGTGCCGGTGTTGGTGCCGGTCATGGTCCACCGGCCGGCCACCAATTGCCCGTCCGAGACCACGACATCGTCGGTGAAGCGCAGGTCGGGAAACGCCCGGCGGACCATGGCGACGGCCCAGTTGTGCCCGTCGAGGCCGGGGGGCTGGCCGGGATAGGGGTTGTGGTCGATCACGTCCTCGGCTATCAGCTCTCCGGCTACGTCTGTGCTGCCGTGCCCCCAGACCTCCGACAGCCACCGGCGGTACATCGACTCCAGGTCAGCTGCGCCCATGGCTGAACAATACTCTCATTGAGAGTATTGTCTAGTGGTGCCCGCGCTGACGTCCACGTCCTACGCCGTGCTGGCCCTGCTCGCCCTGCAGCCGTGGACCACCTACCAGCTCGCCAGGCAGACGGAGCGGAGCCTGGGGTGGATATGGCCCAGGGCGATCTCGCGGCTGTACGAGGAGCCGAAGAAGCTCGTGGCCGCCGGGCTGGCCACAAGTCGGCCCGGGGCGACCGGGCGGCGGCGCAGCACC
Source organism: Trebonia sp. (assembly GCA_030043595.1). Taxonomy (GTDB): domain Bacteria; phylum Actinomycetota; class Actinomycetes; order Streptosporangiales; family Streptosporangiaceae; genus Trebonia. The sequence continues at coordinate 1,058 of JASHXJ010000502.1, read as the reverse complement.
GTGTATGCCATCACGCCGGAAGGCCGCCACGCGCTGGCCGCGTGGCTGGCCGAACCGGGCACGGGGCCGGTGCTCGAGTGCGAGGCCCTCGTCAAGATCGCCTATGCCGATCAGGGAACCCGTGACGGCCTGCTGGCCAACCTGACCGCGCTCATCGATGAGACCACCGCCAAGCTGCGTTTCGGTGAGATGATCGCCGCGAGCTACCTGGCAGGCCAGGGTCCGTTCCAGGAGCGGCTGCCGCTCAGCGGCGTGATGTGGCGGTTCCTGTGGGAGTACCACGTCACCGTGCTCCAGTGGGCCCGCTGGGCGCGGGACGAGGTCACCGCCTGGCCCGAGGACCTGTCCCAGCTCGACGTGACCGCCGAATTCCGCCGGATCGTGTCCGCGGCAAGCGATCCCCGCGCGGCCTGGTGACGGCCAGGCACTGGCGAGCCGCCAGCTCAGCTGCCGGGACTGCAGATCCCCGGGCAATCTCCGCCCGCGCCCAGACAAGGGCCGGGATCCCGGACCGGGGAGGGCCCCCGCCACCTCGCTGACGGTCGCTGGGGGCCGCCGCAGCGTCGCCCCAGGTACAGCGACCAGTCCGTCAGTGCGAGCGCGATCAACGGAAAGGCGGGACAGATGTAGATGAAGAAGAACGCGCACGGGTCCATCCACTCGGGGAGTTCATGGCTGCAGGCGATGGCTGGCAGCGTCCGCAGACCGGCGGACAGGTTCCGGACCCCGTAAAGCAGGTGCAGACCGTGGTACAGCCAGTCCCGCAGCCACGCCGCCTGAGCCAGGTCGCTCACCACTGACAGCGCTGCGACCACACCCGCCATGCCGGCCGTCTCCCCGCGTCTCAGGCGCTTCTGTGCCGGGCACCTCCCAGGGGCAGTTCACAGTAGGGATGACCATCTATCTTGGCAAGTTGGGACCGGTAATGGTGAGTTCGGTCAGCGCGTGGGTGAGCCATTCCTGGCACCGGTCGTAGCTCCACCCGTACCGATCATGCAGTAGCGCATAGCTGTCGACCCAGGTGAGGACCGAGATCACGGCCGCCGCGTCGTCCTGAG
>JASHXJ010000064.1 GCA_030043595.1 Trebonia sp. | reverse complement strand
ATGACCTGCCCGGACTGCGTGCCGGGCCGGATGTCGACGTCGCTTGGCCCGTCCAGCGACTCCACCGAGACGGTCGCGCCCAGCGCGGCCGCGACCATCGGGATCGTCAGCGTGCAGTGCAGGTCGTCACCCTGGCGCTCGAAAATCGGATGCGGGCGCTGCACGACCTCGAGGAACAGGTCGCCGGGCGGGCCGCCGCCCGGGCCGGTCTCGCCCTCGCCTGCCAGCTGGATGTGCGTCCCGTCCTCGACGCCGGCCGGGATCCGCACCTTCATGGTCCGCCTGGTGCGCACCCGGCCGTCGCCGTCGCATTCCGGGCAGGGCCGCGGCAGTACCGTGCCGAAGCCGCCGCACGCCGGGCAGGGCGTGGTCGTCATCACCTGGCCGAGGAACGACCGCCGTACCTGGCTGATCTCACCGCGCCCGGCGCAGACCTCACAGGTCACCGGGTGCGTGCCGGGAGCGGTGCCCTCGCCCGAGCACGTGGGGCAGACGACGGCGGTGTCGACGGTGAGCTCCCTCGTGGCGCCGAACGCGCACTCGGACAGGTCGAGCTCGATCCTTATCGTCGCGTTCCTGCCGCGCCGTGAGCGGCTGCGCGGGCCGCGGCTGGCGCTCTGGCCCGCCGTGCCGAAGACCGCGTCCACGAAGTCGCTGAACGGGAACCCGGCCGCGCCGAACCCGCCGAATCCGCCGCCCGCGCCCGCCGTCGCCGAGGCGAACGGGTCCGCGCCCAGGTCGTACATCTGGCGCTTGTCCGGATCGGAGAGCACCTCGTAGGCCTGGGTGATCTCCTTGAACTTGTCCTGCGTCTCCGGGTCGGGGTTGACGTCGGGGTGCAGCTCACGGGCCAGCCTGCGGTACGCCCGCTTGATCTCGTCCTGCCCGGCGTCGCGCCGCACGCCGAGCAGCCCGTAGTAGTCCGTCGCCACTACGCCTCCCCGAGGATCCGGCCGACGTACCGCGCCACCGCGCGCACCGCTCCCATCGCGCCCGGGTAGTCCATCCGGGTCGGCCCGAGGACGCCGAGCTTGGCCACGGCCTGCCCGCCGGCACCGTAGGCCGCCGACACCACCGACGCGCCCTCCAGCCCGGTCTCGGCCCCGATCCGCACCGTCAGGGCGGACGGACTCGCGGCCTCTCCGAGGAGCCGCATCAGCACCACTTGTTCCTCCAGCGCTTCGAGCACGTCACGCAATCCCCTGCTGAAATCGGGGGCGGCGAGGTTCGCCGTGCCGCCGAACACCACCCGCTCCTCATGCCGGTCGGCGAGGCTGTCAAGCAGCACGGAGAAGACGGCACCGGCATTCGGCCGCTCGGACACGGGAATCCGGTCCGCGAGGACCGCCACCGTCTTGGCCGCGTCCGACAGCCGGTGCCCGTCCAGGCACGCGTTGAGCACGGCACGCAGGTGGGCGATCGACTCGGGCTCGGCGGCGTCGGGCAGGTCCACGGTGGCCTGCTCGACCCGGCCGTTGTCGGTGATGAGCACCAGCAGCACGCGCTGCGGCGTGAGCGAGACCAGTTCGATGTGCCTGACGGCCGACCGGGACAGCGACGGGTACTGCACCACCGCCACCTGCCTGGTCAGCTGGGCGAGCAGCCGCACGGTCCGCGTCACCACGTCGTCCAGGCTGCAGGCTCCGGCGAGGAACGTCTCGATCGCGCGGCGCTCGGCCGTCGACATCGGCTTGATGCTGGAGAGCCGGTCGACGAAGAGCCGGTAGCCCTTGTCGGTAGGGATGCGCCCGGCGCTGGTGTGCGGCTGGACGATGAATCCCTGCTCCTCGAGCACCGCCATGTCGTTGCGGATGGTGGCGGGCGAGACGTCAAGGCCGTGCCGGTCGACGAGCGACTTCGACCCGACTGGCTCTGTGGTAGACACGTAGTCCTCGACTATGGCGCGCAAAACCGCCAGCTTGCGCTCGTCAAGCACGTATCCACCCCTTCCCGTTCGCGGAAACCAGCCGGCCTGGCACTCAGCATCCCTGAGTGCCAATTCTATTGCGCCACGAGAGTTCCCGGACGGCAAGAACGTCACCCGGTCAGCTACGCTTCCCTCTCAGCGGCTGCAGCGGGGCAGCCGCGGCAGCGGGGCAGGGGAGGTGCCGGGTGCGGAGCAGGCAGTACGGAGCAGACGTGCTCGCAGCGCACGCGCGGCGCACGCGCCCTGGCCAGGGGGCGGTCCGGCAGGTCGAGGCCGAGCCCGGGCTGGTCGTGGAGGACTTCGAGGGGCGGTTCTGCGGCGCGGTGGTCGCGTTCGAAAAGGATTCCGTCACGCTGGAAGACCGGCATGGCAGGCGCCGCGCGTTCCCGCTGCCCGGCACGTTCCTGCTCGAGGGCGAGCGGGTGACGCTCGTGCGGCCGGGGCCGCCGCCGGAGGCGGCGGCCGCCCCACGGCGTACCGCCTCCGGGTCGGTAGCCGCCCCGCAGGCCCGGGCCAGGGTGGCCCGCGCAAGCCGGATCTACGTCGAGGGCAAGCACGACGCGGAGCTCGTCGAGAAGGTCTGGGGCGATGACCTGCGCGACGTCGGCGTCGTCGTCGAGTACCTGGAAGGCGTCGATGACCTGCCCGCGATCGCGCGGGCCTTCCAGCCGGGACCCGGCCGGCGGCTCGGCGTGCTCGTCGACCACCTCGTCGGCGGGTCCAAGGAAAGCCGCATCGCGGCGGCCGCGCGGTCCGGCCACGTGCTCGTCGTCGGCCATCCGTTCATCGACATCTGGGCCGCGGTCAAGCCGGACCGGGTCGGCCTCACCGCCTGGCCGGACGTGCCGCCCGGGCAGCCGTGGAAGGAAGGCGTGCTGCGCCGGATCGGCTGGCCGGCACGCACGCCCGCCGACATCGCCGACGCGTGGCGGCGCATCCTGCGCGCGGTGACCAGCTACGCCGACCTCGACCCGGCACTGCTCGGCCGGGTCGAGGAGCTCATCGACTTCGTCACCGCGCCGGAGGACGAATGACCGTGGCAGGCAAGCCGGCCCACCGCCGCGATCACCAGCCCGACCGGCGACCGCCCAGCTGGCCGCCGTATCCGGGCGAGGAACAGCTGTGCACGCTCGGCTATCTCGCCGTGATCGCATTCGGCCCGGTGGTGCCGCTGTACGTCTACCTGACCAGGCGGCGCGCGTCGCCGTTCAGCCGCTGGCACGCCGCCCAGGCGCTGAACATCGCGCTCACCTTCCTGCTGTACGCGCTGTCGGCCGGGATCGTCTTCGGGCTCCTCACCCTCGACAAGCTCAGCACCGCGCTGATCACGGTGCTGCCGGTCGTGGTGGTCGGCTGGGGAATCATGGTGATGCAGCTGACGCGGGCGGCGTTCGCCGCCAGCCGCGGCGAGTACCGCGAGGTCCCGGCCTGGATGTGCGCACCGCTGGTCAGGTGAGATCGCGGACCACCGCGTCCGCGAGCAGCCTGCCCTGGCGGGTCAGCACGATCCGGCCGGCCGCGAAGGAGGCGGGGTCGAGCAGGGCAGCGGCCACGGATCGTTCGGCTGACATCCGGGCACCGGCGGAAAGGACGGACAGCGGGGCACCCTCCGCCAGCCTGGTGCGGAGCATGATGTCTTCCATCCGCCGCTCCGCAGCGGTCAGCACCTCGCGGGCCTGCGCCGGGGAGCGGCCCGCCGCCAGCGAGCGCGCGTAGGCCGACGGGTGCCGCACGTTCCACCAGCGGGTGCCGCCGATGTGGCTGTGCGCGCCGGGGCCGAAGCCCCACCAGTCGCCGCCGGTCCAGTACAGCATGTTGTGCCGGCAGCGTGCCCGCTCGCCGCTGGCCCAGTTGGAGATCTCGTACCAGCGCAAGCCGGCGCCGGCCAGCACGTCGTCGGCGATCAGGTACCGGTCGGCCAGCACGTCGTCGTCCGGCGGCGCGATCTCGCCGCGCCGTACCCGGGCGGCCAGCCGGGTGCCCTCCTCCACGATCAGCGCGTAGGCGGATATGTGATCGGGGCCGGCGTCCAGCGCGGCGTCGAGCGAGCGCCGCCAGTCGTCGTCGCTCTCCCCCGGCGTGCCGTAGATCAGGTCCAGGCTCACGTGCTCGAAGCCCGCGTCGCGGGCCCACTGCGCGGTCTGCCGCGGGCGGCCGGGCTCGTGCGCGCGGTCAAGGACTGCCAGCACGTGGGTTTCAGAGCTTTGCATCCCGAACGAAACGCGGTTTATCCCCTGGTTCCGCAGCTGTCCGAGGGCGGCGGCGTCGACGGTCTCCGGATTCGCCTCGACGGTCACCTCGGCGCCTTCGGCCAGGCCGAACGCGTCGTCCAGGCTCTTGAGAATGTCCCCGAGCTGCGCTGGCCGCAGCAGCGTGGGCGTGCCGCCGCCGAAGAACACGGTGGCCACCCCGGCTTCGTGCTCCGGCAGGACGGCCGCGGCGAGCCTTATCTCCTGCTGGATGAGAGCCGGGTAGGCGGCCTGGTCCGCGCCGCCGCCCAGCTCCGCGGCGGTGTATGTGTTGAAATCGCAGTAGCCGCAGCGGGCCCGGCAGAACGGGACGTGCACGTACACGCCGAACGGGCGCTGGCCGAAGCCGGCTGTCGCGGTCCGCGGCAGGCTCCCGTCGGCGGGAACGGGGTTGCCGTCCGGCGGCATTCCTGGCACGCTGCCGAGAATATCCGCATGCCGCATAAGCTGTACTCCGTAGATGCTGGCGGGAAAGGGGGTCCGGTGAGGGATCCGGCAGCAAATGGCGACGACCCGCCGATCGCGGGCAACGGGCCGCTCCCGTACGGCCCGCCGTCCTACGGTCCGCCGAGCTACGGTCCGCCGTCCTACAGCCCGCAGCCGTACGCGCGGCCGCCCGGGTACGGCCAGGGTTTCGGGCAGCCGGGGATGCTCGCCTCGGCCGCGGACCGGGAGCGGACGCTGGACGTGCTGAAGGCGGCCTACGGCGAGGGGCGGCTCACCAAGGACGAGTACGAGACGCGCGCGGGCCGGACGATGGCGGCACGGCGGTACGCGGACCTGACCGCCATCGTCGCCGACCTGCCCGCGGGGCCGATCGGGCCGCCGGTGCCCTACCAGCCCGGCTACTACCCCCTGGTACCCGCTCCGCCGACCAACGGGCTGGCCATCGGGTCCCTCGTCTGCGGGATCCTTGAGTTCTTCACGCTGGGCATCGCCTCCATCCCAGCGGTCATCCTGGGCCACCTCGCGCGGGGCCAGATCAAGCGCTCCGGTGAGCGGGGGGACGGCATGGCGATCACCGGGCTGATCCTCGGCTACATGGCGATCGCCGGCTGGGTGCTGATCATCGTCATCCTGGCGGCGCACTCCTGATTACCTGGAGCCTGATTACCTGGAGCGGGCGTCGGGCTGCTGGGTGGTCGAGAGCGCGGCGACGAAGGCTTCCTGGGGCACTTCCACCCGGCCGATCGTCTTCATGCGCTTCTTGCCCTCCTTCTGCTTCTCCAGCAGCTTGCGCTTGCGGGTGATGTCGCCGCCATAGCACTTGGCGAGCACGTCCTTGCGCAGCGCGCGGATGTTCTCCCGCGCGATGATCCGTGATCCGATAGCCGCCTGGATCGGCACTTCGAACTGCTGCCGCGGGATCAGCTCCTTGAGCTTGGCGGTCATCGCCAGGCCGTACTCGCGGGCGTTGTCGGCGTGCACGATCTGGCTGAACGCGTCCACTGGCTGCCCCTGCAGCAGGATGTCGACCTTTACCAGGTTGGCCTCCTGCTCGCCGGCCGGCTCGTAGTCCAGGCTCGCGTAACCGCGGGTACGGGACTTCAGCTGGTCGAAGAAGTCGAAGATGATCTCGGCGAGCGGCAGCGTGTAGCGGATCTCGACCCGGTCGGTCGACAGGTAGTCCATGCCGATCAGCGCACCGCGACGGCCCTGGCACAGTTCCATGATCGTGCCGATGTAGTCGCTCGGGGAGATGATCGTGGCCCTGACCACCGGCTCGTAGACCGCCTGGATCTTGCCGCCGGTGCTGCCCTTCGGACTGCCTCCCGCGGCGGAGTAGCCGTCGATGCCGCCGGGGAAGTCGCTGGGGTTGGTCACCCGGATCTCGCGGCCGCTTTCCATGACGACGCGGTAGATGACGTTCGGCGCGGTGGAGATCAGGCTGAGGCCGAACTCGCGCTCGAGCCGCTCGCGGACGATCTCCATGTGCAGCAGGCCGAGAAACCCGCAGCGGAACCCGAAGCCGAGCGCGGTGGACGTCTCCGGCTCGAAGAACAGCGCCGCGTCGTTGAGCTGCAGCTTGTCCAGCGCATCCCGCAGCTCCGGGTACTCGTCGCCGTCGACCGGGTACAGGCCGGAGAACACCATCGGCTTGGGGTGCTCGTAGCCGGCGAGTGGCTGGCTGGCCGGTTTCGCCGCGCTCGTCACGGTGTCGCCGACCCGGGCCTGCCGGACGTCCTTCACGCCGGAGATGATGTAGCCGACCTCGCCCGCGGCGAGCCCGTCGGACGGGATCGGCTCGGGCGAGATGACGCCGATCTCCAGCGTCTCGTGCACGGCGCCGGTGGACATCATCAGGCAGCGTTCTCTCCTGTTCAGGCGACC
>JASHXJ010000501.1 GCA_030043595.1 Trebonia sp. | reverse complement strand
GCCGCGATTGCCGTGGTCCACAGGCCGGCGAGGGCGGTGCGCCGCGATGCCGCGGCCTGGGCAGGTCCGGGTGACGGTGGACCGGGCGCCTCGGGCGCGTCTGCGCCAGGGTCCCTCCCCGGGGAGCGGTTCCTCGTAGGGATGACCGCCTATCGTGGCAAGTCCGGACCGCTGATAGTGAGTTCGATCAGTGTGCGGGTGAGCCATTCCTGGCACCGGTCGTAGCTCCACCCGTACCGATCGTGCAGTAGCGCATAGCTGTCGGCCCAGGTGAGAACCGAGATCACGGCCGCCGCGTCGTCTTGAGTGGTGCCAGGCCGGAGGGCGCCGAGGTGCGCGATCCGGGCGGCAAGGTTCGCGGTGCCGGTCCGGTGCAGCTCGAAGCCGTCTTCGTAGACGGCCGCGGCCTCGGCCTCCACAGCGGCCGCGGAGCGCATCACGGCGAGGACGTCATGATTGCGCTCGTTCAGCTGCCGGGTTATCTGGACGCCCAAGGCGATCACGTCGCCGGGTTCGGTGGCGTTGTAAGCGAGCGCGGCCAGCCGGGGAACATCGGCGTCCTCCTCCATGACCCTGAACAGGGCGAACAGGATGTCGCGCTTGGTGCCGCAGCTGGCGTAGATGGTCTGTATCGCCACGCCCGCCTCGGACGCGATATCGGCCATGGAGGTGGGCCCGTATCCGCGCTCGGCGAAGAGCCGGCGTGCGGCGTCCTGGATGTCCCTGCGGGTGTTTTCGGCCTGCTGGCGGCGCCGGGGAGAAGCGTAGTTAGGCATCTCTTGACAAGATACCACCGGATGGATTACTCCTGAGATAAATAGATAGTACTTCTATTGAATGTGGTGTATCTCCTGTGGACCAAGCCAGCCCGACCTGTGATCCAGCCCGCTTCACTGCCACGATCAGCGACATCACCTGCGCCGGCCGCCCCGCCGACGGCGTGCTGATCTGGGACGACCCGGGAACCGGGATTGTCGCCGTCGCGTCATCCCCCGTCCTGATACCCGCAGCCCTGTACGCGCTCTGGACCGCTGACGGAGCCAGCATCGGCCGGTCTGCGCATCAGGCCACCAGCGCGTAACTCAGGCAGCGCACCACGCCAGGGGGGAGCCGGGCTCGGCCATGAAGGACCTGCGGAACGCGAACGCCATCGTCACTGGGGCGTCCAGGGGGATAGGCGCTCACATCGCCCGTGCTCTTGCAAGCTCGGGAGTCAACGTCGCCGTCGCTGCCCGCTCGCCGCGGCAACTTGAGGCCGTCCGGGCCGAGCTGGCAGCCTTGGGCGTCAAGGCGATAGCGATCCGCGCGGACATCACGGTGCCCGCCGAGCGCCAGGACCTTGCCGAGCGCGCTGCCGCCGAGCTCGGCCCGGTCGACATCCTCGTGAACAACGCCGCGGCCGAGAGGTTCTCGCGGTACACCGACCTGGACGCAACTCAGATCGAGGCCATGGTCTGCCTGAATCTGACCGCTCCGCTGCTGCTGATCCAGGCGGTCCTGCCCGGGATGCTTGACCGCGGCAAGGGGCACATCGTGAACCTGTCCTCGGCATCGGGAACAGTGGCCACACCCTTTAATGCCGTCTACTCAGCGACCAAGTTCGCTTTGGTGGGCGTCACCCATTCGCTGCGGGCAGAGCACCTCGGCTCACCCGTCGGCTTCTCTGTGGTCTGCCCCGGCTTCGTGTCCGAGGACGGCATGTACGCGCGCTACCAGGCACAGGGCCTAAGGCGCGCCCCCCTGCTCGTCGGGACGACAACGCCCCGGAAGGTCGCCAGCGCGGTGCTCAGGGCGATCCGGGAGGACCGCGCCCAGATCATGGTGAACAGCCCGCCCGCGCGGCCCACAGCGGTGCTCCAGGCGGCGGCTCCCCAGGTGATGCCCCGGCTGCTGAAACAGGTCGGGCTCACCTCGATGGTCGCGCGAGCAGCAGAGATGAGACGCACATCTGCCGTGCAGTGACCACGCCTGACAGCACAGCACAACCTGACTACCGGGGCGGCAGCCAGGAGGCTCTGCCGATACGCCCCCGGGCGCCGTCCCGCGAGAAGCGCATGCGCACGTCGCTGGGCTGCGGAAACAGGCCTGAACATGATCCTGTCCATTGTCGCCGAGCTGGAGCGCCTCCGGCCATGGCCCCGCCTCGCCCCCCTGGCCGCAGCCCCCCGACACCTCTAACGCACAGAATTCCCCGTTTTGCACGGCCTCAATAGCTGTGCTCATCAGCCGCCAGCAACGCCATAACGGCGGGGCTGCGGGCCTTCACTCAGCTCAGCGCTGATCACGCGGGGTAGGGTCGATCCGGCGGGCGGCTTTCCCTGCGGGTCTGCCGTGCCGGGCAGCCTTGCTGCCTGGCACCGCGTGAAATCCGCCGCAGTGGCAGGCAGGCGTGCCTGGCGGTAGTCTCCCGTGCGTGGAGGAACCACGAGAGGCATCCGCCGACCATCGGGCCGCACCGGTGGTAGCCGGGGTGTGGGAGCTGCTGGAATTCCGCAGCGTCGATGATGGCGGGACCGTCACGGGGCGGCCCCTGGGCGAGTCCCCGCGCGGTCTTTTGATCTACACGCCCGGCGGCTGGATGAGCGGGCAGGTCGCGGCCGCCGGCAGGCCGGCGGTGGACAGTGCCGGCCCGCTGGGCGGCCCGGCGGACCAGCGGGCCGCCGCGTACTCGACCTACCTGGCGTACTGGGGGCGCTACGCGATCACCGGCAACCGGATCATCCACCAGGTGGACGGCAGCCTGATCCCCGGCTGGGCCGGCCTGGAGCAGGTGCGCTACTTCTCACTGTCGGGTGACGTCCTTGTGCTGCGCACGCCGCCGATGCAGGTAGCCGGGGCGATGACGACCGGCGAGCTGACCTGGCGGCGCGCGGAAACCTGGTGAATGCGGCAGCGGGAAACCCGGCTGCCCGCCAGCAGGCTGTGCAGCCCTCTGCGGACATCGCCCGCCGCAAGCACCAATCACAGAACGTGAGGCTCGCTCGCCGCCCTCATCACGCCGAGCGCCGAATCGGCGCATCTGGTGGATCCGCCGTTTCTTTGGCCGTGTGTGTGCAGATCGGCCACTTCTGTGTGTTGGGTTTAAGGCGGCTTGCGCCGGTGGAACGGGCTGCGGGCCGTCCGTGGCCGCTACGGCCTCTTGGCGGCGAAATGCCGCGAGCAGGGCCAATGACCAGCGCGCACCGGTGCCCGAGTACTCCCAATCGCGCCGGCATCGGTGCTCCTCGATTTCGATGCATCATGCGCGCCGCTCCTCTGCTGGAGCGATGAGAATGGTGAGTGCTCATGGGGCCTGTCGGCACCACCCTGACGAGCGTCTGCCGGCCCGGACCTGCCGTTGGGCAGGCCCAGGTCAGCGCCGATCCGCCGACGCATGGGCGCGGCCTGGCGCTCCTTATCGTCTCGTCGCTGAGGCCATGACCGGTGTTGGCGGCTGTGGTTCGGCGGGGTGATTGACCGCCCAGGCGCAGATGGCTGCCAGCGGCGCTTCCAGGGACTTGCCGAGCTCGGTGAGGGCGTACTCGATGTGCTGTAGCGCGGTGAGCTTGCGGACATGCCGCTGGACCAGTTCGTCGGCTTCCATGCCCCGCAGGGTTTCGGTCAGCATCTTCTGGGTGATGCCAGGCAGGTGCCGTCGCAGCCGGGCCGGCAAGCCTGTAACCCGCCCGGGCGATCACGTTCTGTTCCGCAGCAGGGCCGGCCGGCGGGCAAGTTGGCGGTCCCGGCCTGTTTCCCGGGGCGCGGGGCGGGAGTGGCATCGTAGCGGCAACGGTTTGAGTGCCATCATCAAGTCGTGGATCAGGCTCGGGCGCCGGGACGGTGCGAGCTGCGCCGGGTGCTGCGTGACCAGGCCGGCCTTGACCTGGCCGCGCTCGTGCCAGCGGACGGAGGCGAGTCTGCCAGCACGTTCCTGGCCACCGGCAAGGACGGAACGGTCAGCGTCCTGAAGGTCAGCCCGGGCGCCAGTGATGACTCCGTGTTCCGGCTCGGCGAACTGGCGGCCGGGCTGCGGCGGCGCGGCTATCCGGCGGCGCGGCTGCTCGCGTCCGGGCAAGTGGCCGGCATAACGTTCTGGCTGCAGGAACGGCTGCCCGGCACGGTCCTTGACCGGGTCCCGGGCTGGCTGCTTACCGAGGTGCTCCGGCTGAACGACGCCCAGGCCGGTCTCGGGGACGGCACACGCCGGCTGACCGGGCTGATCGCCGCGACACTCACCGAAGGAGGCGACGAGTACTGCGTGCACGCGACGCTGCAGGCACGGCCCGATACTCGTGACCTGCTTGCCGTGGTGCGTAACACCGCCGGCCGGTGCCTGGCCGCGGTCCCCGAGCGCGGCGACTTCGTCCATTACGACTTCACTCTCGCCAACCTGCTCACCAGCGGCGCCGGCATAACCGGGGTGGTTGACATCAACCCGCCGGCGCTCACCGGCGACCGGGCGTTCGACCTCGCGACCATGCTGTTTTACCTGTACGACCACGACGGCCTCCGCGAGCGGCTGCGCGAGCGCGCGCTGGAGCTCACTCCGGAGTACGCGCTCGACGCCTACCTCGCGCACATGCTGCTCAGGCAGGTGGACTGGTCCCTGCGCCACCATCCGGGCACGCGCGCCACAGCGCACCACCTGCACCTGGCTCGGCTCGTGGCGGCCGACCTGGCTAAGCACTCATGAGAGACCCGCCCGGGCAGCCTGTCCGGCGCGCCGCAGCCGGAAACGCTAAGGACGCCCGAACCGGCCATAGCGCCGCGCAACGAGTGCGTAACCAACGCCGGGCTACGTGGTGGGTGCGAGGTCGCTGGCTCGGCGCGCGAGATGAAAGTGCCCTAGGTCGTGCAGACGCCTTGCATATCGTCCAGTTCGGCGTAGCGCTACCTCGGCCGGGACGCTCAAGGTGTGCTCTCGCGCCATTCACGCCGCGGAACATCCGGGCACTCCCGCCCCGTCGGTGTTACCCCCCGGACACTCTCGAAATACCAATGTGGAGCCGAGATCTGGGCTTTCACAAGTCGCCTCCCCGGGAGATAGGTCAGCTTGAGACCAAGCTGATGGAAGAGGCCGCGAGGTTCGTCTTTCCGCCGGTGAAGTGGTCGTAGGGCCGCGCGGATGAGGCTCGCCGGTGTCCGCCGGCATTTCGGCGCTGGCCGCGGCGGAGCCTGGTCTTTGCCGCCGGCGTTCAGGCGACTCACGGCCAGCGCTCGCGAGCCGCGGGTCTCACCGGCTGCGCGAGTCCGGTGGCTACGGACGGTTGCCGCTGGTGCCGATGACGGCGGTGGTCAAGACTCCCCGGCGGGGGTGTCCGGTGACCAGCCGGCCGGCATCCAGTCTCCCTCCGGGTCCGTGGTCTGGCCCACCTCGATCAGATGACCGTCGGGATCGCGGATGTAGCAGCGGGTCTCGTAAGGGTGCTGTTTCGGCGGGGTCAGGAACTCAGCCCCCCGGGCAGTCCATGCGGCGTACGCGGCCCGGATGTCTTTGACCCGGATGTTGACGAAGCTGCTGGCCCGGCCGGGATCGCGTGGTGTCTCCAGGGTGACCGCCGGCTTGTCGTCGGTCGGGCCGCCGCCGGCATTGATGACGATGAAGGTGTTGGACAGTTCTACAACGGTCGGCACCGGGGAGAAGACCACCCGGCCGCCGAGTACCTCGGTATAAAAGCGCGCAGACCGTTCGACATCGTCGGAGACGATGAAGTAGTTCACCACGATTGCGTCCGGGAGCGGCGGGAGCTCGGCCATGTGGGGACCTCCGCTGGTTGGTCTCACGCCCCGCTTATAACGGGCCTGCACGCGATGTACCCGCCGGTTACCCCGCGCAGTCCCGCGGCCGCCGAAACCGCGCGCCCGTCGCGAGTCGCCGGGGTCCCGCGGCAGCGCCGCCGTCAGGCGCAGCACCTGGCCGGCGAGAGGGCCCAGGGGTGCACGTCAGGCGGGTGCCGGCCCTGCCCCGTTGACGGGCCGGGCCACGGCGCCGGGAATGGCATCGTTACTTTGTCACGGGATGGGTTCTGGGTCGGGGTCGTCGGCAAGGAAGATCATGCGCAGGTAAGCCTCCAGGCAGACGTCGCGCAGTTCGGTCTTTGACATGGCTCCCGGCAGTTCGGCCCAGGCCCGGAAGCTGAGGCGCTCGGCTTGCCAGGCGAGCGCCTCAGCGGTACGCCGGGCGTCGCAGCCCGGGGTGCGATCCCTCGCTCGCGTTCGCGGATGATCGCTCGTTCATGATGGTCGACGGCGGCATTGATCACGTCGAGCCAGGCCTGGCGGACCTCTGGTGCTGTGGTCCATAGGTCGCATGCCTCCCGCAGTACGAAGCGGTGCGGCCATGTTCGGTCGATGGCCATGGTGAGCGTGCGGCGAAGGGAGTCGCGCGGCCGCACGCCCGGCGGCCGACCGGTAAACCAGCTGTCGGGATGCTCGTAGGCGGCATTGCGGATGCCGATCATCCGTCGCAGCAGGGCGGCCAGGGCGTCGTTCTTAGAGGTGTAGTACGCGTAGAAACGGGTGCGGGTGATGCCCGCCTCACCGATCCCCCATCATGTGGTTGCGCATCGCTACAACACTGGCCTGGATAAACCTGCTCGGCCTTGCGCTGATGGAAGTGCGCCACCAGCCCCGGCCCCAGCTCGTCGGCTGAGCACACAGCCCGCCGCCGGACGGCCCCACGCAGATCAATCCCTTTCTGCACCGATCGCAGGTATGGTGCCTTGTTCTGACCGGCCGCCTGGATGAGCGTGGCTACCGCTCGTGTTCACGCTTGCCGGGGTCTGTGTCTCCGCTCGGATGGCCGGTACGATTCGGGCGTGGCGCACTATCTGTTCAACGTCCCCGAGGGAGATCAAGAACAGGCCGCGGCGCTTCTGCGGGCGAAGATGTGGGGAATCGGCACGGACGAGAAACATCGCGATGCGCTTGCTCCCGCCGATCTTGTCCTCATCTACCTGGCGCCTCCGAAGCGGGAGTTCATCGGTCAGGCCGAGCTTGCGTCGGCGGTACATGACTGGACATCCGAGGAAGCAGGCGTCTGCCCGGGCGATTCGCCTGGCGGCGTGTTGCTGTCGCACGTCGAGGGATGGGACCCGCCGGTGGCGATGAACGCCGTCGTACCGCGGATCGACCCGGAAGGGTCGAACCCCTATGTCCAGCGGAATGCCAGAGCCGGGTTTCAAGCGGGCGTCATTCAGATCACTGCGCACGAATATGAGGCCGTCATAGCGGTTCGGGCGGAAGGCGTGCCCCCGGCTTCCTGAATCCCGGCAGTGTCCCGCGCCAAACGCCCGGTTCTGCTCGATCAAGTCGACTGACCTGCCAGCAACTGAGAAGCGCCAGAACGGCGGGACTGCGCGCTGATCCTCGGATCAAAGATCGATCACGCTTCGTGAGTGCGCGTGTGGGGCCGGTACGCGCGGATCGCCGAATTGGTGCTCAAGTCGCGGATGGTGAATACGAACGTGCTGCCTCCCTGTTGTCAGCCGCAGAACGGCCGATGTCCGAGCAGAGCACGGCTTGGCCACCCGACGAAGCCCCGCACTTCGAGCACAACAAAGCGGAGGCCGCCAAAGCACTCGCCGCAGCTGACTTCGAGCGAGCCTGGACGCTAGGACAAGAACTGACTTATGCGGCCGCGGTGGCCCTTGCGCTCGGTCCAGCACATAACCACTGACCGTCGAAGGTCCACCTTCAAGACCGAGGCGAAACCCCCGCACCAGGCCAGCATCCGGCCGCAGCAGCCCCGTCATCATCGACAGCGGGGTGGGGATGCCGTCCTGTTCGGCCCGGCCAGCCACGCCAGCGAGCCCGCCGCGGCCGCTGCTCCCTTCCCGCCGAAGCCTGCGCAGCCCGCGTACCTGAATCTCTTGCTCACTGATTTGTGCCTCCCCGCCTACCGTTCCGCCGCCTGGCGGATGGCGATGCCTCCGGGGCATCGTCGCCGGGAAGCACGATCGTGCGGACAACTCGTCGCGTACGGTCCGGTGTGGCCGGGCGGTCCAGGTAGGGCTGGAGCAGTTTCCCGAACCCGGCGGCCAGCTCGCGCAGCTCGTCGTTGGTGAGCCACAGGGCAGCGATCCGGAAGGTGGCCCCGCCTCGCCGCACGTCGATGTCATCGCGCTCGAGGTAGTGGTCGATGTCTGCGAGAAGGGCGGCCACGTGACTGAGGAACACGCGGCGAAGCTCCTCGCGGCTCAGCTGCGCCAGTTCGCTCCTGGAGATGTTCAGCCGACTGTGCTTCACATAGGTCCGCTCGATGGTGCCGCGGACCTTGCGTTCGGACAGGACGTCGAGCACCCCCGCATCGATGAGACGCGCCAGGTGCCGGTAGAGGCTGGCCGGCGGGACGTCAGTCAGCTCCGCTCGCAGGTCGGCCGTCGTCAGCTTCCGGTCGCCGAGGAACGCCTCGATGATCCGGAGGCGGACTGGGTGTAGGAGCAGTTTGGCGCTCGTCACCTGTCGATGCTACCTGCTTTAAATCACTTCTGATACTATTCTCGATTATGAGATCAATGGAGGATAGATGCCCGTGAACCTCCTCGTCGCGTCCCCGCTCAGCGGGTCTGTCGGCTACCACGCGCCGCTGGAGATCGCCCTGCCCGTCATCGCCGTGGTCATCATCGCGAAGGTGGTCTTCTCACTCAGAAAAGGGCGCCCGGGGATCGCGGGCGAGGTCATCGTCCGGTGCAGCAAAGGTCACGTCTTCAAAACGACCTGGTCACCGCTAGGCTCGCTGACTTCCGTCCGGCTCGGGTCGGCCAGGTTCCAGCGATGCCCTGTGGGCCACCACTGGTCTCTCGTCCGGCCCGTGAACGACGCCGACCTGACGGACGGTGACCGCCACATGCTCGACCAAGGCAGATGACAGGTGCTGCCCGCCATGGGCCGGCATGCAGGCCGCGGACCGTGGCGGTGCGGGCGGGGCGGGAGCGCGCCGTGGATCAGCCCGCAGATGTGCCGCTGGTCGTCGCCGCGGATGTCGATCAACAGGGCCCGGAGGGCTTGGGTGATCTATTGATCACCCGTATAACGGCGGATATTCGCCATGGTTTCCTCGACGGCAGTCAGATGGTGCTTCTGCCGTCGGCTGGCGCGGGTGGCCGCTGTCCGCGCGGCAGTAGGATCGTGGGACCTGCCCGCGTGCCGCTCGTGATGCCGGGCACCCGGGCTGGGAGGCTGGCCATGCTGGAGGCGTTCGCGGGTCTGTCAACGCCGCTGGTGGCCGATGCCTGCGTGCGCCGTGGTGTCCCGCTGCGGGCTGCCCCCGCGGGGATCCGGGCAGTGGTGGCCGGCCAGCGGGTCGCCGGGCGGGTCCTGCCGGCGCGGCACTACGGCAGCGTGGACGTGTTCCTGGAGGCCCTCGGCCGGGCCGGGGCCGGCGACGTGCTGGTCATCGACAACGGCGGGCGCACCGATGAAGCCTGCGTCGGCGACCTGGCGGTGCTTGAGGCCCGGGCAGCCGGGGTGGCGGGCCTGGTGGTGTGGGGCCTGCACCGCGACACGCCAGAACTCGCCGCGATCGGCCTTCCGGTCTTCAGCTACGGCAGTTGCCCGGCCGGGCCGGGGCGGTTGGACGAGCGGGAGCCGGGGGCGCTGGCCACCGCCCGGTTCGGGGCGCACCTGG
>JASHXJ010000063.1 GCA_030043595.1 Trebonia sp. | reverse complement strand
TATCAGCTCGCGCTGCGCGGCGCGACGATCGCGGTGATCGACCCCAAGGGCGACGCGGAACCGCTCGTCGAGTTCCTGTCCAGGTCCGGGCGCAAGGCCCGGGTACTGCCCCTCGGGTCCGCGGCCGCCGGGCTGCTCGACCCCTTCTCGTTCGGCGACGACCTGGCCGAGAAGCGCACGATGGCGACGGAGACGCTACGGCTGCTGCTGCCGAGGATGAGCGAGGAGCGGGAGAGCGCGATGATCCAGGCGGTCGGCACCGTGGCCGGCGGGCAGCGGCCCAGCCTGGGCAAGGTCGTCCGCCACCTGGAGGAGTCCGAGGACCCGGCGTGGAAGAACCTCGGGGCGGTGATGCGGTCGATCTCCGAGATGCGGCTGGCACGGCTGTGCTTCGCGCCCTCCGGCGGGCAGCAGATCGACGCCGAGGGCTGGACGACAGTCTTCACCCTCGGCGGGCTGACGCTCCCGGACATGACGACCGCCAGGGACGACTTCTCCTACGAGCAGCGGCTTTCCGTCGCCCTGCTCTACCTGGTCTCCCAGTTCGCCCGCAGGCTGATGAACGCCGTGGACAGGACCACGCCGAAGGCGATCTTCCTCGACGAGGCGTGGGCGATCACCGCCACCCCGGAGGGCGCCAAGCTGGTTCCCGAGGTGTCCAGGATGGGGCGCTCGCGGAACACGGCGCTCGTGCTCATCTCCCAGAACGCGGGCGATCTGCTCAACGAGCAGGTGACCAACTGCCTGTCCAGTGTTTTCGCGTTCCGCTCGTCGGAACGTGCCGAGGTGGCGAACGTCCTGTCGCTGCTCGGCGTGGAGCCGTCCGAAGAGCACAAAGCGGTGCTGCGCGTGCTCGGCAACGGCGAATGCATTTTCCGTGACCTCGACGACCGCGCGGGCCGCATCGGCGTCGATCTCGTATCCGAAGAACTACGGGACTGGATCGATACGAATCCGACACGAGCCCGTCGGCCGGCACAGCCGGCGGCGGCGACCACCTAGCGTCAAGCGCCGTACACAGGAGCCCCCCGATGGCTGAACCCCAACACCCCCGCGCCGGCCGGTCACGCGCTGCACGGATCCCGACCCGGGCCCTGCTGCTCGCGGGCGCGATCGTGACGATCGTGCTCGGCGGCCTGTTCCTCGCCCGTCCGGCCGACGCGGCCACCGCCGCTCCGGCGGCGCACGCCGCGGCGGCCAGGCCGGACACCGTGTCCGAGCCGGCCGGCGGGATCTGCGGCGTGCCGGGGATCGGCGACATCGGCGGCCTGCTCGGCCTGTGCAATTCGGGTTCCTCCGGCATAGTCGGCGACCTGAACAACATCTGCACGCCGTCGGTGCCGCAGCCCGAGCAGGCCACCGCTGGCGTCGACTCGATGATCGCCACCCCCGGCGGCGTGACCGGCGGCAAGACGCTGTACGACAACTACGGCGTCGCCGGCCAGTACTGGGCGGCCTACGGCCTGCAGTGCTCGGATATGACCTCGCTGATCGGCAACAACGTCGCCGGCATGGTCTTCGACATGGCCAAATCGCTGGACCGGGTAACGATCACCGTCTACCAGGCCGCGGCCGGGAACAGCATCCTGACCTGGCTGCAGGACGCGGTCAACCGGCTGATCACCGCGCTCGGCAACGCCATCTACTTCCCGTTCCTCGCGCCGGTCGTGATCATCGGCGCGATCTGGCTGGCCTGGCAAGGGCTGATCCGCAAGCGCGCCACCCGGACGATCGAGGGCACGCTGTGGATGGTCGCCGCCTGCGCCGCGGCGATCTGGCTGATCGGCCAGCCGCAGGACTTCACCGGAGTCGGCACCACGGTGTCCAACTCCGTCACCCAGGTGATGAACGTCGCCTTCGCCAAGCTGCCCGCGCCGGCCAGCAGCAACTGCCTGCCGGTCGCGCCGGGCGACCAGCAGAGCGTCACCGCCAATTACGCGTTCACCTCCGGGAACGGCCTCGTGGACGAGAACGCGAACGAGCTGTGGGCGGTCCTGGTCTGCAAGCCCTGGCTGGACGGCGAGCTCGGCACCACGGCCTACGCCGCGTCGGCTACGCAGACCCAGACGGTGGTCAACCAGTACGGCAGGCAGCTGCTGTGGGCGCAGGCGATCGCCGTCAACGAGCAGCCCACGCAGGCGCTGATCACGGCCAAGCAGGACACGTACGTCGGCATCGCCAAGGGGCTGCAGGCCAACGACCCGGCCGTGTACCCGCTGTTCCAGGGCAACGAGTGGACGACACGGATGGAGATCGGCTTCGAGGCGCTGTTCGCGGCGGTGGCGGCGGGCCTGCTCGTGCTGCTGATCGCGCTGACCCTGATCGTCTTGAAGCTCGGCTTCCTGCTGCTGCTCGTCGCCGGGCCGTTCTTCCTCATCGTCGGGGTGCATCCCGGATTCGGGCGGGTCATCGCGATCCGCTGGTTCGAGATGCTCGTGGGCGTGCTGCTCAAGCAGATAGCGGTCGCGCTCGTGCTGAGCGTGCTGCTCTACTGCTACTCGCTGATCATGGGCACCTCCGACCAGGCGCTGCCCTGGGGACTGAAGATCATGATGATCGCGCTGGTCACGGTGGCGGTGTTCATCTACCGCAAGCCGTTCCAGCACCTGTTCTCCTCGGTCGGCTACGGCGTGCTCGGCTCCACCGAGCGCGCGGAGTACAGCTGGCGCGAGGCGAGCTTCGGCTTCCGCCGTACGTCCGCGACCGCGGCGGGCGTGGCCATACCCGGCGTGGGCGCCTACCGTGCCGCCCGCTGGGCGCGGCGTA
>JASHXJ010000500.1 GCA_030043595.1 Trebonia sp. | reverse complement strand
CATCATCGATCCGACGCCGAAGACGGTCGACTCGCTGATGCGGCTCGACCTTCCGGCTGGCGTCTACATCGAGATCAAGCTCTGAGGACTCACTGATCATGGCAATGACAGGGATCCTGGGCACCAAGCTTGGCATGACCCAGGTCTTCGACGAGAACGGGCAGGTCGTGCCTGTCACGGTCGTGCAGGCTGGCCCGTGCGTTGTCACGGCTGTTCGCACGCCGGACAAGGACGGGTACTCCGCTGTCCAGATCGGGTTCGGGGAGATCGACCCCCGCAAGGTCACCAAGCCGGTGGCCGGCCTGTTCGGGAAGGCCGGGGTGACGCCACGCCGGTATGTCGCCGAGATCCGCACCCAGGATGCGTCCACGTACCAGCTTGGCCAGGAGGTCACGGCCTCCCTGTTCGAGGTGGGGCAGCGCGTCGACGTGACCGGCAAGTCCAAGGGCAAGGGCACGGCCGGCGTCATGAAGCGGCACGGCTTCCGCGGTCTGTCGGCCTCCCACGGAACGCAGCGCAAGCACCGCTCGCCAGGCTCGATCGGCGCCTGCGCCACTCCGGGCCGGGTGTTCAAGGGCGTGCGCATGGCCGGCCGGATGGGCGCGGCACGGACAACCGAGCAGAACCTGACCGTGCACGCCGTGGACAGCGACAAGAACCTGCTGCTGATCAAGGGCGCGGTGCCCGGTCCGCGCGGCGGGCTCGTCATGGTGCGCTCCGCGGCACGAGAGGGGAACCGATGACCACCGTGAACGTCGTCTCGCCGGACGGCGAGGAGGCCGGCACGGCCGAACTGCCTGACGCGATCTTCGCGGCGCAGATCAATGTCCCGCTGATTCACCAGGTCGTGGTGGCGCAGCGGGCGGCGGCCCGGCAGGGCACGCACGCGACGAAGACCCGCGGGATGGTCAGCGGCGGCGGGAAGAAGCCGTACCGGCAGAAGGGCACCGGCCGGGCGCGGCAGGGCTCGACCCGGGCGCCGCAGTTCACCGGCGGCGGCGTTGTCCACGGCCCGCAGCCGCGGTCGTACGCCCAGCGCACGCCGAAGAAGATGAAGGCCGCCGCGCTGCGCGGCGCGCTGTCTGACCGGGCCGCCAACGAGCGCGTGTACGTCGTGACCACGTTCGTCGAGGGCGATGTGCCGCGCACGAAGGACGCGCTGGCGGTCCTTGACACGGTGACGGGCGGCGCGACAAGGAACATCCTCGTGGTCACGCTGCGCGACGACGAGATCACCTGGAAGTCGCTGCGGAATGTCCCCGCCGTGCACCTGCTCGCCGAGGACCAGCTCAACACCTACGACGTGCTCGCCAGCGACCACGTGGTCTTCACCGAGGCCGCGCTGAGCGCGTTCGTCGAAAGGGGCTCGGAGTGAACAAGCAGTACAACCCGAGGGACATCCTGCTGCGTCCGGTGGTGTCGGAGAAGAGCTACGGCCTGCTCGACGAGGGCAAGTACACGTTCGTCGTCGCGCCCGGCGCCAACAAGACGCAGATCAAGATGGCGGTCGAGGAAGTGTTCCGGGTCAGGGTGACCGGCGTGAACACGCTGAACCGGCTGGGCAAGCGCCGCCGGACCCGGCAGGGCTGGGGCAAGCGGGCGGACACCAAGCGCGCGATCGTGACCCTGGCCGAGGGCGACCGGATCGACATCTTCGGCGGACCGGTCAGTTAAGGAGACGCAGGTGAGTATCCGTAAGTACAAGCCGACCACCCCTGGCCGGCGCGGCGCCAGCGGCTCCGACTTCTCCGAGATCACCCGGAGCGAGCCGGAGAAGTCACTGGTTCGCCCGCTGCACGGCAAGGGCGGCCGGAACGTGCACGGGCGGGTCACCGCGCGGCACCAGGGCGGCGGGCACAAGCGCGCCTACCGGCTGATCGACTTCCGGCGGCACGACAAGGACGGCGTTCCGGCCAAGGTCGCGCACATCGAGTACGACCCGAACCGCACGGCTCGCATCGCGCTGCTGCACTACGTGGACGGCGAGAAGCGCTACATCCTGGCGCCCCAGGGCCTGGCCCAGGGTGACCGGGTGGAGAACGGGCCGGGCGCGGACATCAAGCCGGGCAACGCGCTGCCGCTGCGGTCCATCCCGACCGGCACGGTCATCCACGCCATCGAGCTGCGGCCCGGCGGCGGCGCGAAGATCGCGCGCTCGGCGGGCGCGGGAGTCCAGCTGCTGGCCAAGGAGGCCGGGTACGCGGCGCTGCGCATGCCGTCGGGGGAGATCCGGCGGGTCAGCGTGGAATGCCGCGCGACAGTGGGCGAGGTCGGCAACTCCGAGCAGGGCAACATCAAGCTCGGCAAGGCGGGCCGCAACCGCTGGAAGGGCAAGCGGCCGTCCGTTCGCGGCGTGGCCATGAACCCGGTCGACCACCCGCTCGGCGGTGGCGAGGGCAAGAGCTCTGGCGGTCGCCACCCGGTCAGCCCGTGGGGCAAGCCTGAAGGCCGTACCCGGCGGGCGCACAAGCCCAGTGACCGGCTGATCAGCCGCCGCCGTGGCAAGAACAAGCGGTAGGGAGCAGCCTGCAATGCCTCGTAGCCTGAAGAAGGGCCCCTTCGTCGACGACCACCTGATGAAGAAGGTGGACGTGCAGAACGAGAAGGGCACCAAGACCGTTATCAAGACGTGGTCCCGGCGGTCCATGATCGTGCCGGAGATGCTGGGCCACACCATTGCCGTGCACGACGGCCGCAAGCACATCCCGGTGTTCATCACCGAGTCGATGGTCGGGCACAAGCTCGGCGAGTTCGCTCCCACGCGGACCTTCCGCAGCCATGTCAAAGATGACCGGCGCAGCCGGCGATAAGCCTGAAAGGGAACGCACCGATGGAAGCCAGGGCTAAGGCGCGCTACGTGCGCGTCACGCCACGGAAGGCCCGCCGCGTGGTGGACCTGATCCGCGGGCTGCCCGCCGAGCAGGCGCAGGCGGTTCTGGAGTTCTCACCGCAGGCCGCCAGCCAGCCGGTCGGCAAGGTGCTGGCCAGCGCGATCGCCAACGCCGACGCGATCGGCGGGCGCGACCGCGGGATGCTCTGGGTGCGCCGCGCGTGGGTCGACGAGGGGCCGACGCTGAAGCGCTTCCGGCCGCGCGCACAGGGTCGCGGTTACCGGATCAACAAGCGAACGAGCCACATCACGGTCATAGTCTCCGACGACACCGAGGGAGGGAACCGCTAGTGGGACAGAAAGTGAACCCGCACGGGTTCCGCCTGGGCATTACCACCGACTTCAAGAGCCGCTGGTACGCGGAGAAGAAGTACAAGGACTACGTTGCCGAGGACGTGGCCATCCGCCGCATGCTGCAGCGCGGCATGGAGCGGGCCGGGATCTCCAAGGTGGAGATCGAGCGGACCACCGACCGGGTGCGGGTGGACATCCACACCGCACGGCCGGGCATCGTGATCGGCCGCCGCGGCGCTGAGGCCGACCGGATCCGGGGCGACCTGGAGAAGCTGACCGGCAAGCAGATCCAGCTGAACATCCTCGAGGTGAAGAACCCCGAGGTGGACGCGCAGCTGGTCGCACAGGGCGTGGCCGAGCAGCTGTCCAGCCGTGTCTCGTTCCGCCGCGCGATGCGCAAGGCCATGCAGAGCGCGATCAAGGGCGGCGCCAAGGGCATCCGCGTGCAGTGCTCTGGCCGTCTCGGCGGTGCGGAGATGTCGCGCTCGGAGTTCTACCGCGAGGGCCGGGTTCCGCTGCACACGCTGCGCGCGGACATCGACTACGGCTTCTACGAGGCGCGGACGACCTTCGGCCGGATCGGCGTCAAGGTGTGGATCTACCGTGGCGACGCCGCCCCGACGCGGGCCGGCCGCGAGGCGGCCCAGGCCGCGCTGCGTGCCGCGCAGCAGCGC
>JASHXJ010000499.1 GCA_030043595.1 Trebonia sp. | reverse complement strand
CCGCGCCTGACGGCGGGGCGGCCCAGGGTTCGGGTCGGCTACGCGTCCCTGCGGAGGACGACGACGAACGTGAGGGCGATCAGCGCGGCGGCCACCGCCACGTAGATGCCGGTCTCGATGCCCTGGAACGCCCAGTACCGGCTGACCGGCTGGTACGTGACGAACTGGCGGTAGCCCGCCTTCTGCAGGCACCCGAGGAGGATCTGGGGAGCCCGGGGCGGTCCGAAATAGAGCCCGGGACGGTCAGGGATAGGGCAGCGCGATCGCGTCGCCGATCCGGTGCACGCGCAGCGCGTTGGTCTTGCCCGGGCTGCCGGGCGGGCTGCCGGCCACGATGACGATCTTGTCGCCGATGTGGCAGCGGCCCAGGCTGAACAGCGCGCTGTCGACCTCGTGCACCATGTCATCGGTATGGTGCACGGTCGGCACGATGAACGTCTCCACCCCCCAGGTGAGGGCGAGCTGGCTGCGGGTCGACGGCTCGGTGGTGAACGCGAGCAGCGGGATCGGCGACCGGTACCTGGCGAGCCGCCGCGCCGTCTCGCCGGTCATCGTGAAGGCGACCAGCGCCTTCGCGCCTACGATCGCGCCCACCTCGGCCGCCGCGCGGGCGATCGCGCCGCCCGTCGTGGTCGGCACCCGGGTCAGCGACGACTCCGCGCGCAGCGAGCTCTCCTCGGCCGCCGTGACGATGCGCGCCATCGTGGCCACCGTCTGGACCGGGTACGCGCCGATGCTTGTCTCCGCGGACAGCATCACCGCGTCGGCTCCCTCGACGACGGCCCCGGCGACGTCGGACACCTCGGCCCTGGTGGGACGCGGCGCGGAGATCATCGACTCGAGCATCTGAGTGGCGACGATGACCGGCCGGGCGCGTTCCCTGGCGAGGCCGATCGCCCGCTTCTGGACGGCGGGGACCTGCTCGAGCGGCAGTTCGACGCCGAGGTCGCCGCGCGCCACCATGATCCCGTCGAACGCGTCGACGATGTCCGGCAGCACCCGGACCGCTTCCGGCTTCTCGATCTTGGCGATCAGCGGGACCTGCCGGCCGACCTCGTGCATGACCTTGCGGGCCAGGGCGGCGTCTTCCGGGGTACGGACGAAGGACAGCGCGATCATGTCCGCGCCGACCGCGAGCGCCCAGCGCAGGTCCGTCTCGTCCTTGCCGGTGAGCGCGGGCGCGCTGACGGCCACCCCGGGGAGGTTGATGCCCTTGTGGTCGGAGACCTTCCCGCCGATGACGACCGTGGTGCGGACCCTGGTTCCGGTGACGCCGGCCACGTCGAGCTGGACGTTGCCGTCGTCGATCAGGATGCGGTCGCCGGCGCGCACGTCGTCGGCGAGGCCCTGGTACGTGGTGGCCGCCTCGTGTTCGGAGCCCGGGATGTCGTCGGTCGTGATCGTGAACTCGTCGCCTGGCTTGAGCCAGACGGGCCCGGCGGGGAAGGTCCCCAGCCGGATCTTCGGCCCTTGCAGGTCGGCGAGCACGCCCACGCTGCGGCCTGTGGCGTCGCTTCCGCTGCGAACCCGCTGGTAGGCCAGCAGGTGGTCGGCGTGGGTCCCGTGGCTGAGGTTGAGCCTGGCGACATCGAGGCCGGCGCCGATCAGCGCGGTGACCCGCTCCTGGGTCGATGTCGCGGGTCCGAGCGTGCAGACGATCTTCGCGCGGCGGCTCATCGGGAGATCCCCTTCCAGTGGTCTATACCACTGTAAGGGAGGATTTGTCCCTGGTGAATAGCGTCACACAACGTTCACGCGCTGGTAGCGAAGCCGCCTTACGTGAGCGGGCGGGCGGTCGGGGGAATCGCGACCGGCAGCGCCGGGCGGTTCAGGGCCCGCAGGTACTTGTCGACGTGGGCCGCGGCGCTGCGGCCCTCGGCGATCGCCCAGACGATCAGCGACTGGCCGCGCCCCATGTCCCCGGCCACGAACACGCCGGGCACCGAGCTCTCGTACGACGCGCTCCTGGCCACGTTGCCGCGCGCGTCGAACTCGACGCCGAGGTCGCTGAGCAGCCCGGGCCGCTCCGCGCCGGTGAACCCCATCGCGAGCAGCACCAGCTCGCAGGGGATCTCCCTGGAAGTGCCCGGCACCGGCGTGAACCGGCCGCCCGACGTCGCCACCTCGGTCAGCCGCAGCGCGCGCACCGCGCCGGCGGAGTCGGCGAGGAACTCTTCGGTGGAGACGGCGTAGACGCGGTCCCCGCCCTCCTCGTGCGCGGACGACACCCGGTAGATCATCGGGTACGTCGGCCACGGCTGGCTGTCCGCGCGCGACCGGGGAGGCCGCGGCATGATCTCGAGCTGGGTGACCGACGCCGGCCTCTGGCGCAGCGCGGTGCCCAGGCAGTCCGCGCCGGTGTCGCCGCCGCCGATGATCACCACGTGCTTGCCCGCGGCGGTGACCGGCGACGACGCGCCGAGCCTGTTGGCCAGCGGCAGGTACTCCATCGCCTGGTAGATGCCAGCCAGGTCGCGGCCGGGCACCGGCAGGTCGCGCGGCACCCGGGCGCCGCCGGTCAGCACCACGGCCGAGAAGCCGGCCAGTTGCGCGGCCGACTCCACCGGGGTGCCGCACGAGAACACGGTCCCCTCGGCCGCCATCTGGGCGAGCCGCCGGTCCAGGTGGCGCTTTTCCAGCTTGAACTCGGGGATCCCGTACCGCAGCAGGCCCCCGGGACGGTCGTCCCGCTCGAAGACCGTCACGAGATGCCCCGCCCTGGTCAGCTGCTGGGCCGCCGCCAGCCCGGCGGGTCCCGACCCGACGACCGCCACGGAGAACCCGCTCGCGGCCTCGGGCGGCACGGGCAGCACGCCGCCCGAGGCCCACGCCCGGTCGATGATCTCCACCTCGATCTGCTTGATCGTGACCGGCTCGGCGTTGATGCCGAGCACGCATGCCGACTCGCACGGGGCCGGGCATAGCCGCCCGGTGAACTCGGGGAAGTTGTTGGTCGCGTGCAGCCGCTCCGCGGCGTCCGCCCAGTCCGACCGGTAGACGAGGTCGTTCCACTCCGGGATCAGGTTGCCCAGCGGGCAGCCGTTGTGGCAGAACGGGATGCCGCAGTCCATGCACCGTGCCGCCTGCCGCTCCACCCGGTCCCTGGCGAACGGCTCGTACACCTCGCGCCAGTCCGTCAGCCGCACGTCGACCGGCCGCCGCCGCGGGGTCTCCCGCGCGGCCTTGAGGAACCCCTTCGGGTCGCCCATGACTACAACCAGCCCCTTTACCCGTCTTTACCCGTCGTTACCCGTGCGCCGCGCTCATCACGGCCTCGTTGACGTCCCTGCCCTCGCGCTCGGCCGCGGACGCCGCCGACAGGACCCGCTTGTAGTCCTTCGGCATGACCTTCGTGAACCGGTGCACGGACGCGTCCCACGAGGCGAGCAGCCGCGCCGCCACCGCGGATCCGGTCTCCGCGTGATGGCACGCCACCACCTCGTGCAGGAACGCGACGTCGCAGTCCTCGAGCGGGTCGACGTCGACCATCTCCCTGTTCAGCCGGACCGGCGACAGGTCGAGCACGTACGCGATGCCGCCGGACATGCCCGCCGCGAAGTTGCGGCCGGTTGGGCCGAGGATCACCACGCGACCGCCGGTCATGTACTCGCAGCCGTGGTCGCCGACGCCTTCGGCGACCGCGAGGGCGCCGGAGTTGCGCACGCAGAACCGCTCGCCTACCACGCCGCGCAGGAAGATCTCACCGGCGGTCGCGCCGTAGCCGATCACGTTGCCCGCGATGACCTGCTCCTCCGCGGCGAACGGCGAGTCGGCGGCCGGGTAGGCGACCAGCCGCCCGCCAGACAGCCCCTTGCCGAGGTAGTCGTTGGCATCGCCGGCGAGCCGCAGGGTGATGCCGCGCGGCACGAAGGCGCCGAACGACTGGCCCGCCGACCCGGTGAACGACACCGTGATCGTGTCGGGCGGCAGTCCCTCGCCGCCCCACCGCTTGGTCACCTCGTAGCCGAGCATGGTGCCGACGGTCCGGTTGACGTTGCGGATCGGCAGCTCCAGGCGGACCGGCCTGCCCTCCTCGAGCGCGCCCTCGGCGAGCTGGATCAGCGTGTTGTCAAGCGCCCGGTCCAGACCGTGGTCCTGCCCGACCAGGTGGCGGCGCGGCGCGGCGGCGTCGGCGGGCGCGTGCAGCACCGGCGTCAGGTCGAGCCCGGCCGCCTTCCAGTGCGACACGGCCAGCGCGACATCGAGCAGGTCGACCCGCCCGACCGCCTCGTCCAGCGAGCGCAGCCCCAGCACGGCCAGGTACTCGCGGACCTCTTCGGCGATGAACTCGAAGAAGCTGACCACGAACTCCGGCTTGCCGGAGAACCGGGCGCGCAGCTCGGGGTTCTGCGTGGCGACGCCCACCGGGCAGGTGTCCAGGTGGCAGACGCGCATCATGATGCAGCCGGACACGACGAGCGGCGCGCTCGCGAAGCCGAACTCCTCGGCGCCGAGCAGCGCGGCGATGATCACGTCCCGGCCGGTCTTGAGCTGCCCGTCCACCTGCACGACGATCCGGTCGCGCAGCTTGTTGCGCAGCAGGGTCTGCTGGGTCTCTGCCAGGCCGAGCTCCCACGGCGCGCCGGCGTGCTTGAGCGATGTCAGCGGCGCGGCGCCGGTGCCGCCGTCATGCCCGGAGATCAGCACCACGTCCGCGTGCGCCTTGGACACGCCCGCGGCGACCGTGCCGACCCCCATCTCCGCGACCAGCTTGACGTGCACACGGGCGGCCGGGTTGGCGTTCTTCAGGTCGTGGATGAGCTGCGCCAGGTCCTCGATGGAGTAGATGTCGTGGTGCGGCGGCGGCGAGATCAGGCCGACCCCGGGCGTGGAGTACCGGGTCTTGGCGATCCACGGGTACACCTTGTTCCCAGGCAGCTGGCCGCCCTCGCCCGGCTTGGCGCCCTGCGCCATCTTGATCTGCAGGTCGTCGGCGTTGACCAGGTACTCGCTGGTGACGCCGAACCGGCCGGAAGCGACCTGCTTGACCGCGGACCGGCGCAGGTCGCCGTTGCCGTCGGGGACGAACCGCTCCGGGTCCTCGCCGCCCTCGCCGGTGTTGGACCGCCCGCCGAGCCGGTTCATCGCGATCGCGAGCGTCTCGTGCGCCTCGGCGGAGATGGAGCCGTACGACATCGCCCCGGTGGCGAACCGCTTGACGATCGAGCTGACCGGTTCCACTTCGTCAATGGAGATCTTTTCCCGAACGGTCCCGTGCTCCGCGTCACCGTCCTCGATCCCCTTGATCCGCAGCAGGCCGCGCAGGGTGGCCAGCTTCGCCGACTGGTCGTCGACCAGCGACGTGTACTCCTTGAAGATCTCGTACCGCCTGGTTCGCGTCGCGTGCTGAAGCTTGAACACGGTCTGCGGGTTGAACAGGTGCGGCTCGCCCTC
>JASHXJ010000498.1 GCA_030043595.1 Trebonia sp. | reverse complement strand
CGCGCGCTGGGCGGGCGTGCACGGGCTGTACGCCCTGTACCGGCTCGCCGACAGGCTCGAGTCGCCCGCCGCCGGCGCCCCCGCGGGCCCGGCGCGGATCGCCCTCGGGGAGGCACTCGGCCGCGCCGGCGACGCGATCTCCGGGATCCCGCACTAGGCGGCGTGCCTGCCGCCCGCCCGGTGGGCGACACTGGTGGTATGGCGGGGATCAGCGAGGACAAGATGCGCCCGGTCCCGCATCACGGCGACGCGGCGCCGCAGGACGACGCGCACGTGCTGGAGGGGATCCGGTCACTGCACGGCCGGATCGACGACCTGGAACGGCTTGTCGCGCAGCGGCTGGCGGCGGAGGGCAAGCGCGACTCGGAGTGGCTGCACGAGCACGCCGGAGCGCGCCAGCTGCCCGCGTGGCGCCGCCCGACGGAAGGCGAGCCGCGCTGGCCGGTCGCCCTCGTCACGGCGACCGCGGTCGCGCTGCAGATCGCCGTCCCCGACCGGCTGGTCCTCGTGCACCCGGTGTGGGTCCTGCCCATGCTGCAGGCGCTGCTGCTGCTCGTGCTGATGCTGTCGAACCCGCACCGGATCAACCAGCAGTCCCGGGTGCGCCGGACGCTTGGCCTGATCCTGGCGGCCCTGCTCAGCCTCGCCAACGGCTGGTCGGTGGCAGCGCTGGCAGTCGGCATCGTGCACGGCACACTCGGCAAGACCGCCGGGCCGCTGCTGATCACCGGCAGCGCGATCTGGCTGACGAACGTGGTTGCCTTCGGCCTGTGGTACTGGGAACTCGACCGCGGCGGCCCGGCCGCCCGCGCCCTGGCGCTGCGCCCCTACCCGGACTTCCAGTTCGTCCAGATGGTCTCGCCGGAGATGGCCCCGCCGGACTGGGAGCCGACGTTCGCCGACTACCTGTACCTGGCGTTCACCAACGCGGCCGCGTTCAGCCCGACCGACGTGATGCCGCTGTCCCGCTGGGCGAAGATGGCGATGACCATCCAGTCGGTCATCTCGATCATCACCGTGGCGCTCGTCGTGGCCCGCGCGGTCAACATCCTGCAGTAGCGTTCTGGCTCCGGCCAGGGCTCCTGCCTCAGCTATACACAACGGGATCATCCGGCGTAACGTGCAAGTCATGTTGCTGCCCACGTCTCTGGTTGGAAGCTATCCGCAGCCTGACTGGCTGATCGACCGTGACCGGCTGGCGGGCCGGTTTCCGCCCCGAGTGCGCGCGCGAGAGCTCTGGCGCGTCGCCCCTGAGTACCTCGAGCAGGCCCAGCGGGACGCCACGCTGCTGGCCATTCGCGCGCAGGAAGACGCCGGCCTCGACATCATCACCGACGGTGAGATCTGCCGGGAGAGCTACTCGAACCGGTTCGCGACCGCGCTCGAGGGCGTGGACATCGACAACCCAGGAACCGCGCTCGACCGCAGCGGGCACCCGAACTCGGTGCCCCGCGTGACGGGCGCGATACGGCGTAAGCACCCGGTCGAGCTCGAGGACCTGAAGTTCCTCCGCGCCCACACCAGCCGGGAAATCAAGATCACGGTGCCGGGGCCGTTCACGATGGCGCAGCAGGCGCAGGACGACTACTACGGCAGCAGGGAGGCGATGGCGTTCGGCTACGCGGAGGCGGTGAACGAGGAGGTCCGCGACCTGTTCGCGGCGGGGGCGGACATCGTCCAGCTCGACGAGCCGTACCTGCAGGCCCGCCCGGCCGAGGCGCAGCAGTACGGGGTCAAGGTGATCAACCGGGCACTGGACGGCGTGACCGGGACGACCGCGCTGCACCTGTGCTTCGGCTACGCCGCGATCATCCACGAGCGCCCCGCGGGCTACTCGTTCCTGCCCGAGCTCGCCGCCTGCGACTGCGATCAGATCTCGATCGAGACGGCGCAGTCGAACCTGGACTGCTCGGTACTGTCCGCCCTGGACGGGAAGACCATCATCCTCGGCGTGATCGACCTGAGCGACCCCGCCGTGGAGACGCCTGAGGTTGTGGTGGAGCGGGTGCGGCGCGCGCTGCCGTATGTTCCGGCGTCGCGGATCGTGCTCGCTCCCGACTGCGGCATGAAGTACATCCCGCGCGAGACGGCGTTCGGCAAGATGACCGCGATGGCCGCCGCGGCGGTCCGGTTGCGGGCAGAGCTGGGCGGCTGACCGGCGAGGCTAGGCGGCCGCGCTCCGTCGCGGTCGCCGTCGTGGTGGCTCCCCCTCCCCCGCGCCTCCCCCTTGCGGTCGCGGGTCCAGGCTGCTTGTCAGACTGAAACTGACGCTGTAAGGTTACGACTGACAAGTGTCAGTTTAAGACTGACACGTGGGGAGGTCATGTCATGCCCGCGGCGATCGCCTCGTGCTCGTTCTGCGCGAAGCCGGATACCGAGGTGGGGACGCTCGTCGCCGGGGCCGGCGTCTACATCTGCGACGAGTGTGTCGCGCTCTGCCAGCAGCTGATCGGCGAGAAAGGCGGGAAGACCGAGTCGATCCCGCGGCTCGCTCCGTGGCAGCGGGTCAGCGATCTCGACGCGGTCCTCGCGCACCTCCCGCTCGTTGCCAGGACAGCCGAGCTGGTCGAGCAGAGCCTGGCCGGATGGGTCGGGCGCAGCCGGGAGCTCGGTGCTACCTGGGCCCGCATCGGTGAGGCGCTCGGAATGACCCGCCAGTCGGCCTGGGCGCGGTTCTCCGGTGAGGAGTAAGGCCGTCACCGTCGCGCCCTCGGCCTCGATGTCCCGTTCGCGCACGGCAAGGCGCAGCCGCTCCTGTGCCAGCGCGGCGAAATGCTCGTCTCGCTCGGCCACGCAGGGCTTGCGTCCGAGCGCCACCGCCGCCACCGAAGCCGACGCCAGCCCGCCGAACGGCTCCCATACGACATCGCCGGGCTCGGTCACGGCGAAGATGATGCGCTCCATGAACTCGAGGGGCTTCTGGTTCAGGTGCGCCGCGCTGGCTCCCGTGGGCTTGTAGACACGTGGCGCCGCCCGCCGCATGGTCCCCTTCAGCCGCTCCGCGTCATGCAGCGGCGGCCTGCTCCAGACATTCGTAAGACCATGGGCGTGATTCCAGCGGTAGCGAAGCGAATCCCACGCCTTGGCCGTCACCGGGGTCCTGCCGTCGAGCGAGAAGTACGGCCAGCCTGACTCGGTGCCGCGATCGTTGGCGTATGCCGCCAGGCGCTCCATCATCAGCCCTGGCGGCCAGTACCACAGCCAGTCGCGGGTCAGGTACTTGCGGGTCGCGGCGTTCTTCACCCCGCACGCATCGTTCGCCGCGGACAGCGGCAGGCCTGACCGCAGCCATTCATGCCGCAGCCATTGCTGGACCGGCATGGCACCGTCCGGCCCGTCCAGCTCAAGACGGCGCTGATACAGGACGCATATCTCGCTGACGACAGGGAAGCGCCTGATGGTCTTCCCGTTGACGTTCCCCGCGATGTGCGCGAGCCCCTTGTCCCAGGTCACCGTCTCCACGTAGTCCCAGCCGTGGGCCGCGAGGAGCGGGTGCACAGCCGCCCAGCCGGCCTCGGTGTTCCAGAACCAGAGCGTCGTGGCGGGATGAGCGGCCCTGCTCCACTCCCCGACGTGGGGCCGGTACCACGCGGCGAGACCGTCGGGGCTGGTCGTGTCGCCATGGAACCCCCGGACGCCGTAGGCTCCGTCGCTGACGATGGTGGCCGGGACGGGCCAGCCGCTGTAGGCGTCCAGCACATCCCCCTGGTGCAGCACGTACGCCCCGTCCATACCCCGACTGTCCATGACAACGACCGTACTGCGTTCCGCCCCGCCTTCTGCAGCGGCGCGTCTGCCGGGCTGTCAGGCTGCCGCCGCCGTGGCGTTCCCTGCGGCAGCAGCCGGCTGCCGGACCGCCGGGCCATCGGGGATGCCCGGGCTAGCGCCGCTCTCGATGGCGTGATCCGCCGACTCGATCCCGGCTGGCTGCTCCTCGCGCGGGCGGCGCGGCAGTGCCCAGGCCAGCACGGCGAGCAGGACCGCGACGCCAAGCTCGATCAACAGGCACTGGCTGATGGCCGCGACGAAACCGCAGCGGTCGAGCGTGCTGAAGAACACGGTGCCGATGACCGCCACGCCGATCGCGCTGGCAAGCTGCTGGACCGCGTTCAGGACGCCGGACGCCGAGCCGACCTCGGCATCGCCGACCGAGGCCAGGATGAAGTCGAACAGCGGCGACACGAGCATGCCGATCCCGGCACCGAGAATGAGCTGGGCCGGGATCAGCTCGGCCGAGCTGGTCGCCAGCCCGTGCGTGACGATGACGCTGCGCAGCCACCAGGTCCCGGCGGCGATGAGCAGGGCGGCGACCTGGAGCGCCCCGCGGCCGAGCCGCGGCACCACGAGCGTGGGGGCCGCCACCGCTCCGGCGGCCGAGCCCACGGCGAACGGCGCCAGCGTCAGCCCGGCGTGGACCGCGGAGAAGTGCTCGCCGAACTGCAGGTACAGGGTGACCGCGAGCAGGATTCCTGCCATTCCCGCGAAGAAGACGACCACACAGGCGAGCCCGGCGCTGTAGCCGCGGTGCCGGAAGATGCTGGTCTGGACGATCGCGTCACGACCTCGCAGGCCCTGGCGGCGGCTCCAGGCCGCCAGCAGGCCGACGGTCAGCACGCTCCCGGCCATCATGAGGTATGTCCAGGCCGGCCAGCCGGCCTCACGGCCCTGGATGAGCGGATAGATGAGCAAGCCCATCGCCGCCGCGGCAAGCAGGGTGCCGAGGCCGTCCGGGCGCGGTGCCCGCGGCGCGCGGCACTCCGGCATGATCCTGGCGGCGCCGATCGCCGCCGCGACAGCCAGCGGCAGGTTGACGAGGAAGATGAGCCGCCATCCGGTGCCGAAGGCGTTGAGGCTGACCAGGGCACCGCCGATCACCGGCCCCAGCACCGCGGACAGCCCGATGACGGGGCCGAAGACGGCGAAGGCGCGGCCCTGCTGCTGGGGGGCGAACACGTCCCTGATGATGCCGAGACCCTGCGGGATGAGCAGCGCGGCGGCGCTGCCCTGCACCAGGCGGCAGCCGATCAGCGCTGCCGGGCTGACCGCCAGGGCGGCGGCGAGCGAGGCGGCGGCGAAACCCGCCGCGCCGATCACGAACAACCGCTTGCGCCCGTAACGGTCACCGAGCCTGGCTCCGGTGATGAGGCCGACGGCGAAGGCCAGCGAGTAGCCGCTGATAATCCACTCCAGCGCGGACGCGGTGGCGTGCAGCTGGGTCCTGATCGTGGGGGCCGCCACGTTGACGATCGATCCGTCGAGCAAGTCCATGCATTCCGCGGCCAGGACCAGGGCTAGCACGGCCCATCTGCGCGGGTGGCCGGGGCCGTTCTGCGCCATCTCGCGTACCTCTTTCCGACTCATATTCCGAACGATGTTCGTTGAAGCATTACGAACACTGTTCTACACTTGCCGGCATGAGTACGTCAAGTCCTGGGCAGCAGCCTCAGGGCGCGCTTCCAGCGGCCCCGCCGCGGGTCGCCAGGCGCAGCTCAGCGGCTGGCAGGAAGCCCACGCTGTCCGTCCCGGTGATCGTGGCGGCGGCGATCGAGGTCCTGGACGAGGCGGGCTTCGCGGGACTGTCGATGCGCCGGGTGGCCGACCGGCTCGGCACCGGCGCGGCCTCGCTCTATGCGCACGTCTCTGGCCGTGAGGAACTGCTTGAGCTGGTCTTCGACGCCCTCGTCGGGCAGGTCAGGCTGGAAGCCCCCGACCCTGCCAGGTGGCGCGAGCAGGTGCACCGGCTGATGCGTGACCTGCGCGACGTCCTGGCCTCGCATACCGATGCGGCCCTGGCCGGGCTCGGGCGAGTGCCCACCTCGCCGCAGACCCTGGCCGCCGCCGAGGTACTGACGGGGACGCTGCGTGCCGGGGGGCTGTCGGACCAGGTCATCGCCCTCGGCTTCGATCAGCTCGTCCTGTACGTGTCAGCGTTCGCGTACGAGGCGGGCCTGTACCGCAAGGCCGATCCAGCCGAAGTCGAGCGCTATTTCGCCGGCGTGCATGCCTTCTATGCCACGCTGCCCGCGGAACGGTACCCGGCGCTGACGGCACTGGCACCGGTCATGACGGGTCACGGTGCCGACGCGCGCTTCGAGTTCGGGCTGAACGTGCTCATCGCCGGTTTCGAGGCGGCCAGTGCCGCCGAGGCGGCGGATCAGGCGGATCAGCAGCCAGGGTGATCGCCGGACACGGACCGGACCTGCCCTGACGGCTGCCGTCGAGGCAGGCCCGGTCCGCATCGCGCCGGTGTCAGTTGTCCATGCCCTCGTCCTGCTCGGCCAGGTCGATCGCCAGGCCGAGCGCTTCGACGATCTTGATCGCCGCCGCCAGCGTTCGCGGCGTGCCGACGATCGGGGCCACGGCGACGAGAACGTCCTGGGCCTGGTCGAGCGTCACGCCTACCTCGGTCGCGGGTCCGAGATGGGCCATGTACGAGGACGACGGCGCGTCCATCGCGGCAAGCGCGGCGAGCCGGACGAGGATCAGCGACGCCGGGTCCAGCTCGGTCCGCTCCAGCGACACTGCGTTGATGTCGGCCAGCACCTCAAGCACTGGCGCCTCTCCCTTGGCCATGGCATGGCTCCTCTCTGTCGGGCGACCCGTTGGTCACCGCGTGTGTCGGCGGCGCTGCCCTGCTGCGCGATCTGTCCCGGATGTACTCGTTGGTCACCCCGCCGCGCCTGCCGCACGATGGCCGCCAGGGACCGGGCAGCGGCTTCGACTGTCCGCAGGCCACTGCCCCGGCCTCTTGCCGCTCATTCGACCGCGGCGAACCTGACCGGCGCATCGTCCGGATCGGATGATCCGCATGCGCGGATGCGCCTGGCGGCACGCGCACGGTCACGCATGGTAACCTGAGGAATCCACGGCCCGGCCGGGGAGCAGCCGAACCCGGTCCGCGGCCTGCAGGTATGCTCCACGGCGGGGCAGTCGACAGCGCTGCTGGGGGTACAGAAATCTCGGTTCCGGTCCCGCGTCGGGGTGCTCCGCACTACGGCCTCGCCATCTTGAGGGAACTTATCGCGAGCTTGCCGGCGGCTGTGGCGTACCTGTCCGGGCCAGACCTCGTTATCGATTTCGCCAACGATGCCTGCTTCCGGCTCGTCGGAGACCGGGACCTGATTGGCAGGCCGCTCCGCGAGGCCCTGCCGGAACTGGCCGAGCAGGGAGAGGTCGAGATACTCGCCCGGATCCTCGAAACCGGCGATTCTGTCGGTGGCAGCACGGCGGGAGTGCGGATCGACCGAGGCGGGCTCGCCGAACAGCGTTACTTCGATTACGTCTATCAGCCGGTGCGCGGCACCGACGGTCATGTGGCAGGGGTCCTGCTTTACGCCGCCGATGTGACCGCCCACGTCCGGGACCGGGGAGAGCTCACTGAGGTAGCTGCCCGGCTGGCGGTGGCGGAGGAGCGATTCCGGACGCTGTTTGAGACCTTGCCGGCGGGTGTCGTCCACTACGGCGCCGACGGCTCTGTCTTGTACGCGAACCCGGCGGCCAGGCGGCTGCTTGGCCTGTCGCAGTCTGAGATGACCTCCTGGCCCCTGCCGACGATCCGGCGAGCGGTGCACGAGGACGGGACCCAGTTCAAGCCGGAGGAGCTCCCGGTGTACAGGGCACTGTCCACCGGCACGATGGTCTCCGACGTCCCGATGGGGGTCCGGCACGGCCGAACAGGAGAGCTGCGCTGGCTGGTTGCCACGGCCGTTCCCGACGCCCGGGATGGCGAGGGCCGGCCACAGCGGGTCTACGTGATGTTCACTGACCTGACAGAGCAGCGGCGGGCGGAAGCGGCACTGCGGGAAAGCGCCGGCATGCTGAACCGGCTGCGGGAAGCGAACGTATTCGGCGTAATGACCAACACAGAGCAGGGTACCCAGGAGGCCAACGACGCGTTCCTCGACATGGTCGGCTACGACCGTGCGGACCTGGCGGCCGGGCGCGTGTCCTACCGGCTGATCACGGCGCCGCGTTGGACCGCCCGGGACCTCAGCGCGCTGGAGCAGCTGCGCAACACCGGCGCTTTCCAGCCGTACGACAAGGAGTACGTGCACCGGGACGGGCACCTGGTGCCAGCCCTGGTCGGCGGAGCAGTGATCGACTGGAACCCGCTCCGGTGGGTGACCTTCGTCGTGGACCTGACCACACGGCAGCGCGCGGAGCAGGAACGCGCCGAGTTGCTGGCCCGCGAACGCGCCGCCCGCGCTGAGGCCAGCAGCGCCAGGGAACGCCTCACGTTCCTGATGCACGCCGGGGCCCTGGTCGCCGCCACCCATGACCGGGATGAGCTGCTCGATCAGGTTGCCAAGCTCGTGGTACCCAGCCTGGCCGACTACTGCGTGGTCTTCCTGCCCACGGCCGACGGGAAGCTGCGCGCGAGCGCACTCGCCCACGCTGACCCGATCAGGGCGAAGCAGCTAGCCGCCATGCGGGAGCACCCAATTCCCACGGATGGCCCGCTGATCGCTCAGGTCGCCTACACCACAGGCATGACCCAGCTCGTCCGCGACTTCGCCGCTGAGGTCCCCGCGTGGGCAGCCGCCGCCCCGGACATGGTCGAGATCGTGGCCAGCGTGCGCCCGCACAGCTCGCTCGCGGTACCGCTGGTGACCGGCCGCAGGACACTGGGCGTCATGGTCTTCGGCCGCGGCCGCGGTCGTCCGCAGTTCGCCCCGGACACCGAGGTGGTGGAGGAAATCGCTCGTCGCCTGGCCGTTGGCCTGGCCAATGCCGACACTTTCGCCCGTGAGCACGCCATCGCGGAGACGCTGCAGCGGTCGATCCTGCCGGACAGCCTGCCCCGGATACCGGGACTGGACCTGGCGGTGCGTTACCTGCCCGCGACGGAAGGGGCCAACGTCGGCGGCGACTGGTACGACGCGTTTCCCGTCGACGGCGGCCGGATCGCCCTGGTGACCGGTGACGTGGCCGGCCACAGCATCGCCTCCGCGTCTGTGATGGGCCAGGCCCGAAGCGTGGTACGCGCCTACGCGATCGACAACCCGCATCCAGGGCAAGTGCTGCGGCGGACCAACATCGCACTGGCCCGGCTCTTGCCCGAGGCACTCGCCAGCGTTGTCTTCGCTGTTCTTGACCCAGCCGCGGGCGAGCTTACCTACGCCAACGCCGGGCACCCGCCGCCAATGCTCATCACCGCCGCCGGTCAGGCCGAATACCTCGACGACACGGCCGGGATCGTCCTCGGCGCGTGCGCCGACGCCACATACACCACGCGCATCCGGCGGGTTTCGCCGGGCGTCGGCCTGTTCTGCTACACCGATGGACTTATCGAGGACCGGCACCGCGACATCGCCGATTGCCTGGCCCTGCTGGCCGAGTCGATGCAGCGCACCGCGCCCGTTACTGCCGAGCAGATGTGCGCGACAGCGCAGCTCTCCCTCCTCGGCAGCGCCGAACGCGCCGACGACGTGTGCCTCCTGGCGGCCCGGATCACCGGCTGAGCGCCAGGGCAACCCTTGCGGCGTCACGATCGCTGCCTGCCCGCATGATGGCTCGTAAATGACGGGACTGTACTTCTGCGGCATTGCCGGGGGCACGCTTGTGACTCGCCGGGGAACATGAGCATCGCGTCCCTGAGGTCCATCCGCTAAGTCAGGCAAGGGGAGCCTCACGGCAATCGTCCACCGTATCTCGATCAGGTGAAGGCCAGCGGAAATGCCCGCCAGCAGGCCCTCGAGCAGCAGTAATATCTGCAGGATTGCGCATAAACCTTGCTTTGTAGAAACTAAATTTCGCGCGCCGTTTCGGAGGCGACCCGTCATGACTGTCGGCAAGATCTCGGCTACGTGCTGGGCTATTTTCGTAGTAATGTGCGTGGCATTCCTGCCACTGGGATGGGTCATCCTGTCCATCCACTCGCTGCCGTTGGTCATCCGCGCGGTGCTGGCGATCGTCGTGGTGCTTGGCCTGTGGTGGGGACCGTTCGTCTACGCCATGTACCTGAGCCTCGCGGTCATGCGCAACGGTGACCGGCGGCTGCTGCGGCGCGGTATCGCCGGCACCGCAGAGGTGCTCTCCGCCAAGGCGACCAACACGGTCATCCAGGAGGGCGAGTTCGCCTGGGAGGCTCCTCGCGTCTACAAGTACCGGCTGCGCGTCAACCTCCCGGGCAAAGCTCCCTACGAGACCGACTGCAGCATCTGTGCGTCGGGGATACGCCAGGGCTCGGTCGTGAATGTGGCAGTCAGCCCGCACAATCGCAAGCGGGTGACGATCGACGTGGGCCAGGGCAGCAAGGACGGCGCCAGCGCGCCCCGGGGGGTGCCCGACAGCGGGATCGGGACCCCCAGCTATGCCAGCTACGCCAGCGACGGCATGGCGGGCCGCACCGGGTATGCGGGTTCGCCGCGACAGGGCCAGTCGTCAGACAGCCAGCGCCTGAGCATGCTGGCCCAGCTCGGTCAGCTGCACAGCCAGGGTGTGCTCACCGATGCGGAGTTCGCGGCCCAGAAGGCCAGGATCCTGGGCGATTAGCGAGCAGCTGTCTGCTCGCGCGAAGACGCTCCCGCGCAGCGCGGCCGTGCTCGTCGACTGGCCAGGACAGGGTAACGCTGCGTCCTACAGGCAGTGCGTGCCAGCGAGCGGCGAACTCGTCTAGACGTCCCAGGATGCGTTCGTGCAGCGGGGACGACTCCACCGCGTCTGGCGTCAGCCCAGAGAACCAGATCGGCAGCTCGGCGCGGTGACCCGCCCGTAGCTCCCACAGCGGCTGGCAGATCGACGCCAGCTCTTCGGAGCGCGCCATGTCGGCACGCTCGGTGGCGCTGGGTCGCCGCTTCGCTTCCCGGCGCCCCGCGTGCCGCAGCAACCCGGGATCGGCCGCCCAGAATATGTTGCTCCAGCCAGCTGCGATCCGGCCGAAGACACCGCCGGACAGGCGCGCCTCGGCCTCCACGATGAAGTGCACGGCGTCATGGGGCAGGTAATCGTGGTACCCAGGACCGTGCCGCGGGGCCAGTTGCGGCCCGCGCTCCCGGACGACGGTCATCAGGTAGCGGCGCCCGGCCAGCTTGGTGAACGTAACGTCCATGGAGGCCACGGTAACCGCGCCATGCGAAGTCGGCATACGGGTTTTCCGGCACCCGCGGCCACGGCCGCCTTATAGCCGACCCTGCCAGATGACATGATGCGGGGATGGTCGCGTTCGCCGCCGAGGTGCGGAAACCGTTCCTGCGGTACTGGATGTCAGGCTTCCTGTCCGACTTCGGCGACGGCGTCCGGCTGGCCGCTCTCCCCCTGCTTGCGGCTCAGCTCACCCGATCACCTGCGGCGGTGGCAGCCGTCACGGCGGTTCAGGGCCTTCCGTGGCTGCTGATCGGCGCAGGGCTGGGAGTCATCGTCGACCGCAGCGACCGGCGGCGGCTGATGGTGGCGGTGGATACGACCCGAGCGGCCATCATCGCGGCCCTGGCTGTGGCGATCCTCACCCGCACCGATGGGCTGACGCTCATTTACCTCACGGCGTTCACCACCGGCGTCGGCTCGGCGCTGCGCAAGACCGCAGCCGTCACCTGCGTGCCCAGGCTGGTGGAGCCGACCGGCCTTGACCGGGCGAACGCCCGGGTGATCGCGGGACAGATCGTCGGCAACGAACTGGCAGGACCCGCGGCCGGGGGCTGGCTGTTCGGCCTGGCGGTGGCCCTGCCATTCGCGGTTAACGCCGGAACACTAGGCATCGCCGTGCTGCTGCTGCTCACCCTGCCAAGCGTGTTCCGGCCGGTGAGCCAGCCAGCCGATCAGGACCCGGCCACGATGCGAACGGCCATTCGCCGCGAACTATCGGAGGGGCTGGCCTGGCTGCGCCGCAACTCCGACATCTTCGACGTCACGGTCGCTGCCGGTGTCATCAGCGCCATGGATGCCGCCTGGTTCGCAGTACTCGTCCTGTACGTAATCCGGGTCCTGCACCAGCAGCCCGGCGCCTACGGCGTGCTGCTGGCCTGCGGGGCAATCGGCGGGATCACAGTCGGCGTGATCGGGCCTCGCGTCACCCGGCGGCTGGGAGCCTGGCGGTCGCTACCGCTCGCCGGGCTTGCCATGGCTGCCACACAGGTCGCCCTCGGACTCACCGCTAACGTGATCGTCGCCGCTACGATGCTCGCCGTCAGCAGCGCAGCCTTCGCCCTCTTTAACATGACCGCCGTCACCATGCGCCAGCGGCTGGTACCCGAGAACTTGCTGGGCCGGATCAGCAGCCTGTACGGCACTGTCGCGGGCGGTTCAGAGGCTCTCGGCGCGGTGGCCGGTGGCGCGTTCGCCACCATCGCGGGAGTCCGGGCTACCATGGTCGCCGGCGCGGCTCCGATCGCAATCGTCACGATCCTGATCGGCTGGCGACACCGACGCCAGCCCGCTGGCAGACCCTGAATCTGCGAAGGTGTCACCCGCCCTGATGCCCGTGCTCGCGCCGATGCTCGTCCAGTACCCGGGTGACCTGCTCACGCGTCCCGTTCAAGTCAGCTCCCAGCCCCGTCAGCACCTGCG
This sequence comes from Trebonia sp., assembly GCA_030043595.1. Taxonomy (GTDB): domain Bacteria; phylum Actinomycetota; class Actinomycetes; order Streptosporangiales; family Streptosporangiaceae; genus Trebonia. The sequence goes on along the minus strand of JASHXJ010000498.1, from coordinate 5,901 downwards.
CGGCCACGCCGTGCCCCTCACTGATGAGGCCGAGCAAGATGTGCTCGGTGCCGATGTAACCATGGCCGACCTGGGCGGATTCACTCAACGCCAGCTTAAGCACCTCCTTCGCCGCCGGAGCGAACGGAATGTGCCCGGACGGCGCCTGCTCACCCCGGCCGACGGCCTCCTGCACACGCTGACGGACCGTCTCCAGGCCGATCCCCAGCGACTCCAGCACCCTGGCGGCCACGCCGTGGCCCTCGCGGACCAGGCCCAGCAGGAGATGCTCGGTACCCACGTGGTCCTGGTCGAGCGTCCTGGCCTCTTCCTGGGCCAAGACCACAACCCGCCGGGCCCGGTCAGTGAACCGCTGGAACATGCTGCCGCCGTCCTTCTGCCTCGTCCCTGCCCACGATAAGCCGCCTAGACTCGACGAGGACCCATGAACGCATCCCCGGCAGCTGAGATAGGTCCGACGAGGGGCTAATCACATGTGGACATTGTCTGGGTTTGCCGACGAGATTTCCGCTGACCTGGATGAGCAGTGCCGGGTATTCAACGAGCTCGGCATCAGTTATGTGGAGTTCCGTAGCGCGTGGGATACCAACGTGCTCGATCTCGATGACGATGAGCTTGACCGGGCGGCGCAGACACTGGCCGCGCACGGGCTGCGCACCTCGTCTGTCGGCTCGCCGATCGGAAAGATCGGCATCCACGACGACTTCGAGGCCCACCTGCACAGGCTCGACCGGGCGCTGCAGGTCGCGGACCGACTGGCCGCGCCGATGGTCCGGATCTTCTCCTTCTGGATTCCTGAGGGCGACGATCCGGCTGTCCACCGTGATGAAGTGCTGCGGCGGATGGCGGCGCTCAGCGACCGGGCGGCGGGATCTGGCGTCGTCCTAGTCCACGAGAACGAGAAAGGTATCTACGGCAACACTCCGCGGCGGTGCCTGGACATCGTCGAGTCGGTGAATTCACCGGAACTGAGGCTGACCTGGGATGCGGCCAACTTCGTGCAGTGCGGCGTGCGACCGTACACGCAGGGCTTTGCACTGCTGCGACCGTACCTGGAATACGTACAAGTCAAAGACGCGGTGCTAGCCACCGGCGCGGTGGTAGTGGCCGGTGATGGCGACGGGGAGGTGAGGCAGACGATCCGTGCGCTGCATGCGGACGGTTTCGATGGCTTCTTCTCCCTGGAGCCGCATCTTTCCGCCGCCGGGCCGCTGGGCGGCTTCAGCGGCGCGGAGCTTTTCGCCACGGCGCATGCGGCGTTCACCCGGCTGCTCGACAACGAGGGCATCGCATACCAATGACCGGGAGGGGACGCGCCGTGCGATTCGCGATCATCGGTGCCGGGGTGATCGGCCGCACCCACGCAGCCTGCATCAGGGAACTCGCCCCCGGTGCCACCCTGGTCCTGGTCGCCGACGAGGTTCCCGGCCGGGCCCGCGACCTGGCCACAGCATACGGGGCCGAGGCGGCAGTGTCGGCCGCGGCCGCGTTCGGCCGTGACGACATCGACGCGGTGGCGATCTGCACGCCCAGCGGGCGGCACGCCGAGCTCGCTGTCGCCGCGCTGGACGCGGGAAAGCATGTCATCGTGGAAAAGCCGATCGATGTGACGCTGCGGGCCGCGCACCGGGTGGCCGATGCCGAAGCTCGCGGCGCGGCCGTGCTCACGGTGGTCAGCCAGCACCGTTTCGATCCGTCCAGCCAGCTGGTGCACCGGGCAATCCAGGAGGGGCGTCTTGGTCGCCTGACCTCCGGCGTGGCAAGCGTCGCGTGGTGGCGCAGCCAGGACTACTACGACTCGGGTGACTGGCGCGGGAGCTGGGCGCTGGACGGCGGCGGCGCGCTGATGAACCAGGGCATCCATACCGTCGACCTCCTGGTATGGATGCTGGGCGAACCGGTCGAGGTCAGCGCCCGGACGGCGTGCCTGGCGCACCAGCGCATCGAGACGGAGGACATAGCAGTGGCCGTTATCCGGTTCGCCAGCGGTGCGCTCGGGGTGCTGCATGCCACGACCGCCGCCTACCCGGGGCTGACCGCCCGGCTCCAGGTGCACGGCGATCGAGGGTCGGCGGTGATCGACGGTGACCGGCTGACCTACTTCCACACCGCGAGCGCGGACGCTGGCTCACACGCCGCCACCGCCGACCTGAACCAGGCCGCAGACGTGCTGCCGCACCAGGGTCCCGTGCCAGCGGCCGGCTCCGATCCGGGCGCGCTGTCGGATGCGCACCTGCAGCAGTACCGCGACTTCGTCGAGGCCATCGAACAAGGACGCCGGCCGGCGGTGACAGTTGACGACGCCATCCGGGCCCTCGCGGTCATCGCGGCGGTGTACGAGTCGGCGAGGACCGGGGAATCGGTCCCGGTCGTGATCCGCACGCGGCCGTGAGCTGGCCCGGAATGTCCGGGCGCCTGCGAGCCGGAGTACCGGGCCGCGGCAGGGATGACTGTCAGCGGGCACCTGAGCGAGGACCACACCTGGTTCACCGCCCGCCCTCGGGCTAGCCCGCTCCGACGGCCTCAGCACGCGGGCTTGTATACCGTGACTCCCACGCCAAAGCAGTAAGTCGAAAGGTCCAGCGAAAAGTCGGCAGCGCCAGCTCCGGCTGAACCCCCAGGACCGAATTCGGCTCCGAACGGAATAGTGTCGAGCCAGTATGTGCTAGCGAAGTTTGTCCAGCCGTACTTGCCTTGCAGGACAGCGGCCAGGTCCGCGAATACATCGCTCAGGTCTATGCTCAAGTGCTGCCCTGCGCCAACCCCGAGCGGACTTTTCGGGACGAAATAGACAGTACCGAACGCTGGGCCACGGGATGCTCCAGTCTGGCCGCCCGTGCCGATATGGGACAGGTACATGTCCCAAGCATCGACACCACCACTCGCGACGCCTCCGACGCTATAGGGTACTGTCTCACTCACTGGTGTGCCCGGCGGATACGAATTTGCTCCGCTGTCGTCCGCCCAGACCATAAGCTCGATTGTGCCGTGGCCCTTGTCAGTCATTCCCTTGCTGGGGTTCAGCCACATATCGTAAGAAACATCGTAGGTCAGTGGCGACGTACTGGACAGGCTATATGCAGTGGTAGCTACCAGGTCGGATGGAATATCGTCGATCTGCATTGGAAGGCGCAGACTCGGCGCTTGCGGAGGCGAGCTTGCCTGATAGCCGAGATTTATTCCATACGAGCTACTCGGGTATCCCCGGACCCATGTATTACTTGCCACCGCAGGTGCCGCTGAGAAAGACCCATCAACTTTCAGAGTGCCCGCGGGGTCGCTGCCCATGCTGAGTACACCACTGGCAGAGCCGCCCAGATTCCAGAGATCGCCGTTCACATGAACGTCGCCTAGATTCGGATCCCCATTCGTGCAGCCACCACCACCTACGGCCGGATTGAATGGGCAGGCAGCCGTCCACTCCCACGGTCCCTTTGATTTAATGCCAGGGAAGATTGATATGGAATTCGGCAGGAACGTGACGTCTGTGGAGCCGTAGGTTCCCGTGGCTTGCGCATCCGTCGCAGTAACGGCGACGGTCGCGAAGGGCTCCACGTCGGCCGGCTGAGTGAGCGTCACGCTAGTCGTGCCGTTCGAGCCGGTAAGCGTCGATGTCGCCGAGAGCTTGCCTGCGGTCGTGTGCCATTTCACTTGCAGGCCCTTGACCGGCTTGGTGCCGTCGGTGAACGTCGCGGTCAATCTTGATGTCGCAGAACTCCGGTTGGCGGTCCAGATGGTGGATGGCGATGACTTCAGGCCAGCGTGAATGACGGCGCCGGAAGCGATACCCCCGCTGATCGTCCAGGCCGTCCCGTTCCACCCCTCAGTCAGCGGCACACTGTCACCGGAACTCAGCTGTGAGTTGCCGACATAACGGCCAACGGCCATGCAGGAGTCCGCTGACCAGCACGACACTCCGTCAAGGCTCGACGCTGCGCTCGCGGGGTTGGGGGTAACCAGGAGGTTCCACTTCGCCCCGTTCCACGCCTCGGTCAAGGTCGCATAGGCCTCGTTGGTGTCATAGCTTCCGACGGTGACGCACGCGTCCGCTGCGTGGCAAGACAAGGCCCCGAGGGTGCTGGAGTTCATCAGGGACGGGATCGGCACTGCGCGCCATGTCTTGCCGTTCCACTGGTCCGCCACGGTCTGGAACTCGCTGGATCCCAGGCTCTGGTCGCCGACGGCGACGCAGGCTTCCGCTGAAGTGCAGGAAACGCCAGAGAGAAGACTGTCCGAGGGAGGTGCCGACGTGTCCTTCCAGGTGGCGCCGTCCCAGACTTCGGCCAGTGGCTCTTGGCTGGAAGACTTCAGCTCAGCCTCAGTCGCGGAATAGCCCACGGCGACGCAGGCGTGCGCGGTACTGCACGACACACCGGAAAGGCTGCCCGAAACGGAACCCTTCGGTATCGGAGTGGCCTTGACCGTCCAGATCTTGCCGTTCCACGATTCGGCGAGGGCACTGCCCCCACGTGCGGGACCCGAGAAGCCCACGGCGACACAGGCTTGCGCCGAACTGCAGGACGCGCCGACCAGGCTGGCGGAACTGGTGTGCTTGGGGAGCAGCGCGGCCGTGATCTTCCAGTTCTTGCCGTTCCACATTTCAGCCAGCGGCGCGGCATTGCCGGACTTCTGCTGCGCCTGGGTGGCGTAACTGCCGACGGCCAGGCACGCGTTCGCCCCCGCGCACGACACACCCGAAAGACTGCCGGAAACAGCTCCGCTGGGCATCGGAATGGCCATCACCGTCCAGGCCTTGCCGTTCCATGACTCCGCCAGCGGCATGGGCTTGGAAACGATCTGATAGCCCACCGCGATACAGCGCTGCGCCGAGCTACATGACACACTCGCCAAGGAGCCCATCTGCGGGATACTTGAAGCCGACGTGACGCTTTCTCTCAGGGATGTGAGCACCGTCTGGTGACCACCGCTCAGCGTCAGCAGGCTTGCCAGAATCATCACGCACGCAATGACCGCGCCCCTATGCCTGGTGACTCTTCTCCGACCGAGCCTGCGCATGCTGTGCTCCATCGTCGCGCGGGCCGGGGGGCGGACCGTCCCCACGTGCTTGCCGATGGCGGCAGCCCAGCGGATCGCGCCCCGCGGCAAAGGAATGGTTGTTATTCGCGCGGCTAGCCAGGGAGAACTCACACGGAGTGGCAGCGACATAAGTTCCATTGTTCTGGAAAGTAACCAGCGCGGTAAAGCCGTTCAGCTGATAGTTCTACCAGGGCCTAGTAGCGGCTTGTGCTCTGACCGGGAATTCGAGCAGGCCAGCGCACCCGTTTCTCGCTGGGTGGGGCGCTAAGACAAATCGCAGATTAGCGTTCTGCTACTGGACGATTACTGTTCTGGTACCGGGACGGCAATAGCGGCTTTGACCCGCGCCATGCGGGAAGGGCCGGGACTGTTCTGCCGGCGAGGGCGCTGATCGCATCATGTGAGCGGGCCAGGGGAAGCCGGCCGCATCCTTAACCGGCCGGCCGAAGCCCTTTGCGGGCGGCCCTGCGCGGATCTCAGCGTGCCGGCCTTGCTAGTGAAGCTTGATGGTGAGACTGGCTTTGTTGTTGGCCGTGTCGGGGTCCTTGGTTGATGATCTGGTGGTTGCCGGGACTTTGACGGTGGCATGGACGCGAGGGCCGACCCGCAGGGTGATGGTGTAGGTCATCGTCTTGGCGGCGGCCAGGCTGGGCAGGTGCCAGAGCAGGGTGGAACCGTGTCGCTGTCCGCCGCCAGCGCCGACGACCGTAAGGCCTGACGGCACGGTCACTTCGGTGGTGACGGCGCCTGCGGTGGCCGGCCCGGCGTTGTGGACGCTGATCGTAACCGTGACCTTCGAGCCGTCGGCCGCGCTCTTAGGGCCACTGATCTTAACGCTGAGGTTGGCCTCGTCAGGCAGGGTGC
>JASHXJ010000497.1 GCA_030043595.1 Trebonia sp. | reverse complement strand
GGTCGTGCTGCCATCGGCGTGCTCGATCTCCGGCCGCGCGTGCCCGTCGAGGGCATGCTCGTAGAGTTCGCCGATCACCTCGGATCTCCTCCCCCCTGTAGGCAGCCGGAACGAACATCAGTGTTCACCCGGCGGGCGCCTGGTCAGGTGGTCATCGGCGCGGCCTCACTGAATCGTCACCGACCTTACGGTCCGCTAACGGCGCGATGGCAAAGATTACGGGACGGTGACTCTTTCGTCCCATTTGGCACACGGACGGCCGCGCACCGCTTTACGGTGTAACCGTGAGCAGCAACCCTGACCGGCCTGGCCGGATCGTCGTGGTCGACGACGATCCGACGGTCGCGGATGTCGTCGGCCGCTACCTGATACGCGACGGGCACACCGTCGAGTGCGTGCATGACGGTTACGAGGCGCTGCGGCGTGTCGCGCAGCAGCCGCCGGACCTCGTCGTGCTCGACCTCATGCTGCCGGGCATCGATGGGCTGGAGGTCTGCAGGCGGCTGCGGGAGCGGTGGCCGATCCCGGTCGTGATGCTGACCGCGCTCGGCGACGAGACCGACCGGCTCGCCGGCTTCGAGACCGGTGCCGACGACTACGTCACCAAGCCGTTCAGCCCGCGCGAGCTGGCGATGCGGGTGCGTTCGGTGCTGCGCCGGGCCAGGGGCACCGGGCTGCCGGAACGGCCGGACCAGGGGGTCATCGCCGACGGCGACCTGACGGTCGACCTGGCGGCACACGAGGTCCGCGCGGGCGGCAGGCTCATCCAGCTGACGTCCCGCGAGTATGACCTGCTCGTGTTCCTGTTGCGCAATCCGCGGACGGCGTTCACCAGGGAACAGCTGCTCAACGAGGTCTGGAGCTGGACCTTCGGCGACACGTCGACGGTTACCGTGCACGTCCGGCGGCTGCGCGAGAAGCTTGAGTCCGACCCGACGATGCCCAGGCGCATCGTCACGGTCTGGGGCGTCGGCTATCGCTACGAGCCGGAGTCCGTGTGACCGGCAGCCTCGCTGACGTCCTATCGGGGGTCGCCCCATCGGACCTCATCTACGTTTCCGCCTGGGTGGGTGGTATCGCTGTCGCGATAATCGTCATCAGCCTGCTGATCCTGAAGCTGATGTCGGGCCGGTCCATCGGCGTGATGCTCAGCATGGTCGCGTTCGTGACGGTCGCCACGTCGCTCGCCGGGGTAGGTGTCATCACGGTGCGCATGATCGGCGCCCAGCCAGGCAAGCCGGTGTTCGAGCTGCTTTTCATCGCGGGCCTGGCCGGGCTTGCCGTCGCGTTCATTACCGGCCGCACGATCACCAGGGCGAGCAGGACCCTGCTGCGCGCGGTTCGCGAGGTCGGCGACAGCGGCATTTACACGCCACCCCAGGTCCGCCTGCCCGCCGAGCTGGCCGGACTGTCCGCGGAGCTGACCGAGGCACACGACCGGCTCGGGAAGGCGCGGGCGCGCGAGCAGGCACTGGAGGCCAGCCGTCGCGAGCTGGTCGCCTGGGTCAGCCACGACCTGCGGACGCCGCTGGCCGGGCTGCGGGCGATGGCGGAGGCGCTCGAGGACCGCGTGGTGACCGATCCGCGCGAGGTCAGCCACTACCACTCCCAGATCCGCCGGGAGACCGACCGGCTCGCCGCGATGATCGACGACCTCTTCGAGCTGTCCAGGATCCACGCGGGCACGCTGCGCCTGTCACCCCGGCTTGTCGGCCTCGAGGACCTGGTCGCCGAGGTCGTCGCGAGCGCCGAGCCGGTGGCGCGGGCCAAGGGGATCCGGCTCGCCGGGTCCGTCATCCGCGGTATGCCCGTCGTCATCGACACCGCCGAGATGGGACGCGCCGTCAGGAACCTGGTCACCAACGCGATCAGGCACACGCCGTTCGACGGGACGATCGAGGTGATCGGCGAGATCCAGGCCGGGATGGCGTGCGTGAGCGTGGCCGACGAGTGCGGTGGCATCCCGCCGGTCGACCTGCCGCGGGTGTTCGACGTGGCGTTCCGCGGTGAGAGCGCGCGCACGCCGGCTCCGTCCGGCGGGGCCGGGCTGGGCCTGTCCATCGCGCGCGGGATCGTCGAGGCACACTCCGGCCAGATCAGCGTGCGTAACACCGGCCCTGGCTGTCAGTTCTTCATCAAGCTGCCGCTGGCACGCCCGGCGGCGCCTGCCGTGTCCCGGCCGGTGGCCGCGGCGCGGGCCGTCAACGTCGGCCGGTGAGCCGGGCCCAGCTGGCGGCCCGCCTCGAGGTCAGGTGTGGCCCGGGGAAGCGGCCGCACGCTGCCATCGAGCGGAGCTCCGGTCAGTAGCACTCGCATACCTGCGAGCCAAGCACGCCGCACCCGGCGCGACGACCGTCCGGCGTCGGCCGTCACAGTTCCGTAAGGGCGTTCAGCGCACCCGGCCGAGGTGCGCCGCCGCTGTCAGGCCACCGGGCCGGTGACGGTGACCAGGCTGCCGTAGGTCAGGTACGGCCAGATGTACTCGGCGGGATTCCACTGGATTTCCACGCAGCCGAGGCTCTGGTAGTACCCGTAGCCCGGGCGCGGGAAGTAGTGCACCGCGTCGCCGCCGTTGAAGTACGACACCCAGTACACGGTGTCGTCGTAGGGCGTACCGTCCGGGTTGTTGCCCTTCATCTGCGTGACCTGGAACTTGAGGTAGACGGGGAAGGTTCCGTCCGCGGTCGGCGAGGCCGGGATGCCGGTGTTGGCCGGGGTGTCCAGGATGAGCTTGCCGTCGTGCCATACCCGCAGCGTCTCGTTGGGCGAGTCCTGGTCGGCGAGCGCGTAGGTGTACCCGCTCGGGTTGTCCTTGCCCTTGGCGACGGCGGTGAGCAGGTCCGACCAGACCTGCGGCCCGGCGATGCCGTCCATCGTGAGCCCCTGGTTGAACTCGAAGGCCCGGACCGCCCCATCGACCAGGATGTTGTCGGTGCCTGTCCGCCACTGGCTGGTCAGCTCGCTCGGGTAACCGGGCTCGAAGGCGAAGGTGCCCGCGGGCGGGTCGTAGGCGGCCGACAGCTGGGCGTTGGCGTCCCCGGCCGGGACCGGCGCGGCGGCCGGGCTGGCCGACGTCCAGGTCAGCGGGAGGTAGCCGAGCTGGGTCAGCAGCTGCTGCAGCCGCAGCGTCGAGAACGAGCCGGTGGTGAACTTGACGGTGCGGGGCTCTTGCAGCGCGCCTGCCGTGCTGGCGGCGCCGAGGACGCCGTCGGCGCCGCCGGGGACCTTGAGGGTAACCGCCGTCCCCGCCAGATAGCCGACTGCCGGGGTGAAGGTCGCGGTCGCACCGGAGACCTGCCAGCTGCCGGCGATCTTCGGTGACAGCGACGGAAGCGGAGTCAGCGGCGAGAGCGCGGACGAGAACGTCACCGTGATGGCGTCCGCGCCGTTGACGCCGCGCTGGCCGTTGCCAGGGCTGACAGAAACGATCCGCAGCGGCCCTGGCGGGACGGGCGCCTTGGGATGGGTCAGGGGCTTGTCGTTACTGACGCTGGCCAGCGTCTCCGGTCCTCGGGAGGAGACCGCGGCGAAGGTGCCGCCCGTGATGAAAACCAGGACGGCCGCGCCCGCGATCGCCGTGATTCCACGATGCCGGAGGAGCAGTGCAGCCTGCCGGCCCATCCTTCCCAAGAACGACACTGTGCGGTCTCCTCGACGGTTTGTCAGCTCGATGGTCCGGTGCCTGCTGTGCAGCGACGCCCCATCCTATTGACGGGGATGACAGGGCTGTAGTTCGGGTTGGCCGGTCCGAGCATACGTGCGGGATCTATCGATTCGGGAAACAGCGGATCACGGCTCATCCACTTACTAGACGCCCGACATGCCGGAAAAGTTGGCCTATGCGCCCCGCCGGCCGCCCGCCCGGTCCGCGGGGCCGAAGCGGCCGCCGCGCCGTGTCTTATCGTGGGTGAAAACGAACTTCTCGCGACCGTAACGGAGGTGGATGCGTGAGTCCGGTGTTCGTCGTGGATGCCTGCCGTACACCCATCGGCAAGGTCAAGGGGGCGCTGGCCGAGGTCCGTCCCGATCACCTGGCCGCGGACATCCTCCAGGCGCTGATCGCGCGCAACCCCGCCCTCGACGT
>JASHXJ010000496.1 GCA_030043595.1 Trebonia sp. | reverse complement strand
CGGCGACGGCACTGAACGCGGCCTGCAGCCTGGCCGAGCGCTGCGCCATCTGCGGGTAGCCGAGGCCCGCCATCTCCTTGATGTCGGCGCCCGCCGCGAAGACCCGTTCGCCGCCGTAGAGGATGACGGCGCGGATCGCCGCGTCGGCACTCACCTCGGCCGCGGCGGCCGCGATCTCTTCCTGCACCTGCGCGTTGAGCGCGTTCATCTTCGGCCGGTCCAGCCGGATCGTGGCGATCCCCGCCGCCACCTCGACCCGCACGAACTCGCCCAAACCGCCCACCTCCACACCGAACGCGGCTCCCCGCCGCGGCATCCCTACGCTACAGTCCCGCTCCCTGCCGCGGGCCACCCCGCGGCTAGCGGAGGTCGCCGTTGGTCATGCCGGCGGGGGCGTCGGGGTAAGTGACCAGGCCGAGCTCGGCCCGGCTGGCGAGCAGCGGGTGCATGGGCAGCACGCGCGCCGTGTAGCCGAACGGCCCGGGCCGGCCCAGCTCCACCGCGCCGGAGAACCGGGTCAGCGCCGACGGCGCCCCGGGCGGGCCGTCGGGAGCGGGCGGGGCGTCGGCGGTCAGCGTGACATAGGACGGCTCGAGGATCTCGTCGTCCTCGCCCGGCCGGCCGAAGGCCACCTCGACAAGCACGTCGGACGCGGTGAGGGCACCGAGCGCCACCGTCACCCGCACGTTGAGCACCGCACCGAGGCTCGGCTCGGCGCCCTCCGCCTCCACGTGCTCGATCCGCACCGCGGGCCACGCCCGCCGGACCCGCTCCTTCCAGGCGGCGAGCTCGCGCACCGCCTGGAAGGAGCGCGCGGCCAGCGCCCGCGACGATTCCGCGGCCGGGGCGTACAGGTGCGTCACGTAGTCGCCGACCATCCGGTCCGCCTGGACCAGCGGGCCGAGGCTGCGCAGGGTGTGCCGGATCATCTCAACCCAGCCGGCGGGAACGCCGTCCGCGCCGACCTCGTAGAACAACGGCGCCACCGACTTGCCCAGCAGCTCGTACAGCGCGGACGCCTCAAGGTCATCCCGTCGCACGGGATCGGCGACGCCGTCCGCGGTGGGGATCTCCCAGCCGTTCGCGCCGTCGAACCACTCATCCCACCAGCCGTCCCTGACCGAGACGTTCAGGCCCCCGTTCAGCGCCACCTTCATGCCCGAGGTGCCGCACGCCTCGAGCGGGCGCAGCGGGTTGTTCAGCCAGACGTCGCAGCCCTGGACCAGGTGGTGCGCCAGCGCCATGTCGTAGTCGGGCAGGAAGACGATCCGGCGGCGCACGGCTTCTGAGTCCGCGAACCGGACCATCTGCTGGATGAGCCGCTTGCCGCCCTCATCGGCGGGGTGCGCCTTCCCGGCGATCACGATCTGGATGGGCCGGTCGGGGTCGAGCAGCAGCCCGGACAGGCGCTGCGGGTCGTTGAGCATCAGCGTCAGCCGCTTGTACGACGGGACCCGGCGAGCGAACCCGATCGTCAGCACGTTCTCGTCCAGGACTCCGTCGATCCAGGTCAGCTCGGCCCCGGACGCGCCGCGCTGCCGCCACGACTCGCGCAGCCGCCGCCTGGTCTCGGCGACCAGCCGTGCCCGCAGCTGCCGCCGGATCTTCCACAGCCGCGCCGCGTCGGCCGACGCCGCGGTGGCTGAGTCGCCGAGCTCGGAGATCTCCCTGGCCACCCAGGTCGGCGCGTGCACGCCGTTGGTGATCGAGCCGATCGGCACTTCCGAGGTGTCGAACCCCGGCCACAGCCCGGCGAACATCTCCCGGCTGACCTGACCGTGCAGCGCGGACACCCCGTTGACCCGCTGCGCAAGCCGCATGCCCATCACGGCCATGTTGAACACGTGCGGGTCGCCGCCGGGGTACGTCTCGGCGCCGAGCGCGAGCACTCGGTCGAGCGGCAGCGCGCTCGCCGCGGCGGCCGCGGTGAAGTACCGCTCCACCAGGTCGCGCGGGAACCGGTCGATGCCCGCGGGCACCGGCGTGTGCGTGGTGAACACCGTGCCCGCACGGCACAGCTCGAGCGCCTCGTCAAAGTCAAGCCCCGTGGCCACGTACTCGCGGATCCGCTCCAGGCCGAGGAAGCCCGCGTGGCCCTCGTTGGTGTGGAACACCTCGGGCTCCCTGTGGCCGGTGATCGCGCAGAACGCGCGCACCGCGCGGACCCCGCCGATGCCGAGCAGCAGCTCCTGGCGGAGCCGGTGCTCGCTGCCGCCGCCGTAGAGCCGGTCGGTGACCTCGTGCAGCGCGAGCTCGTTCTCCTCGACGTAGGAGTCGAGCAGCAGCAGCGGGACGCGCCCGACCTGGGCCAGCCAGACCTGCGCGGTCAGCAGCTTGCCCCCGGCCAGCGCCACGCTGACGTGCACCGGCTCGCCGTCCCCGGTACGAAGGAGCGTCAGCGGCAGGCCATTCGGGTCGTCCGCGGGGTAGCGCTCGGTCTGCCAGCCGTCGGCGGACAGCGACTGCGTGAAGTACCCATGCCGGTACAGCAGCCCCACCCCGATCACCGGGACACCGAGGTCACTGGCTGACTTGAGGTGGTCGCCGGCCAGGATGCCAAGGCCGCCGGAGTACTGCGGCAGCACCGCGGTGATGCCGTATTCCGGCGAGAAGTAGGCGATCGCGTTCGGCAGGCCCGCCACGACCCCGGCCGCGCCCGACTGATACCAGCGCGGCTGCGAGGTGTACGCGCGCAGGTCCGCCAGGACCGCGTCCAGCCGGGCAAGGAAATCCTCGTCGCCGGCGAGCTCCGCGAGCTGTCCTGGCCGCATGGAGCTGAGCATCGCGAAGGGGTCGCCACCGGAAGCGGCCCACCCGGCCGGGTCGATCGACTCGAAGAGCTCCACCGCGCCTGGGTGCCAGGACCAGCGGAGATTGAGCATCAGGTCGTGCAGCGGCGCCAGCGGCTGCGGAAGCGTCACACGGACGGTAAAACGTCGGATCGCTCTCACGGGGAGACATCATAGGGTGCCGTGTGAAGTGCAGCGGAACCATCCTCGGTGAGGGTCGGTTACCCAGGGCCGGCGCGCGTTCATGGATCGCAAGTGGGTACGGTGACCGCGTGATCGGACGCATCCCTATCCTCGACGTCGAACCCGTGGTGGAATGCGGGCACCGCCCGGCGAAGGCGGTCGTCGGCGAGACTTTCCAAGTCAGCGCTACCGTCATCCGGGAAGGCCACGGCGCGCTCGGCGCCGGCGTGGTGCTGCGAGATCCGGCGGGGACGAGCGGCCCGCTGGTGCTGATGCGCGAGCTCGCGCCGGGAACGGACAGGTACGGCGCCGAGGTGACCGTCACGTCCGAGGGTGACTGGCAGTTCCATGTCGAGGCGTGGAGCGATCCGATCGCGCACTGGCACCACGACGCGGCCATCAAGATCCCGCGCGGCCAGGACGTCGAGCTGATGCTGGCCGAGGGGGCGCTGCTTTTCGAGCGGGCCGCGCGGGCGATCAGGCAGCCGCCGGGCGCCGCCCGGCAGGCCGCCGCCCGCGTCCTGCTCACCACGCTCGCCAGGAGGCTCAGGGACCGGAGCGTACCGCCCGCCGACCGGCTTGCGGCCGCCACGACGCCGGAGATCAGGGGCGTCCTGGCGGGCTTCCCGCTCCGCGACCTCGTGACGAGGTCCGCGCGGCTGCCGGTGCTCGTGGACAGGCTGCGCGCGCTCTACGGAGCCTGGTACGAGTTCTTCCCGCGTTCTGAGGGCGTGCAGTTCGACCCGATGGGCAGCCGGGAGCCCGTCCCCGGGACGCTGCGCACGGCCGCGCGCCGCCTCGAGGCCATCGCCGAGATGGGCTTCGACGTCGTATACCTGCCACCGGTCCACCCGATCGGGACCAGCTTCCGCAAGGGCCGGAACAACACGCTCGAGGCGCGGCCAGGTGACCCGGGCTCACCGTGGGCGATCGGCTCCGCCGAGGGCGGGCACGACGCGATCCACCCGGACCTCGGCACGTTTTCCGACTTCGCGGCGTTCGTCAGGCGGGCCGGGGAGGTGGGCCTCGAGGTGGCGCTTGACCTCGCGCTGCAGGCGTCGCCGGACCATCCGTGGGTGAAGGAGCATCCGGAGTGGTTCACCACGCGGGCCGACGGGTCGGTGGCGTACGCCGAGAACCCGCCGAAGAAGTACCAGGACATCTACCCGATCAACTTCGACAATGACCCGGAGGGCCTGTACGCGGAGGTGCTGCGGATCGTCCGCATGTGGATCGAGCAGGGGGTGCGGATCTTCCGCGTGGACAACCCGCACACCAAGCCGCTGCGGTTCTGGGAACGGCTGCTCGCGGACATCCGGGAGACCGACCCGGACGTGCTGTTCCTGGCGGAGGCGTTCACCCGTCCGGCGATGATGCGCACGCTCGCGATGATCGGGTTCCACCAGTCGTACACCTACTTCACCTGGCGCAACGGCAAGGACGAGCTGACCGAGTACATGCGGGAGCTGTCCGGGCCCGCGGCCGCCTACATGCGCCCGAACCTCTTCGCCAACACGCCCGACATCCTGCACGAGTACCTGCAGCGGGGCGGGCCCGCCGCCTTCAGGATCCGCGCCGTGCTCGCGGCCATGCTCAGCCCGGCCTGGGGCATCTACTCGGGCTTTGAGCTCTGCGAGAACACCCCGCTGCGCCCGGGTAGCGAGGAGTACCTGGACTCGGAGAAATACCAGTACAGGGCCCGCGACTGGGACGCCGCGGCACGAGACGGTCTCGGGATCGCCCCCTTCATCACAGATCTCAACAGAATCAGGAATAGTCACCTGGCGCTGCGGTGGCTGCGTAATCTACGCTTCCATCACGTGGATCAGCCGGAGCTGATCTGCTTCTCGAAGCGCGTGACGGGGCGGGTGACAGCTGCGGCCGGGGCCGGTACGGGGAGCACCTACGGGGCAGGTAACCTCACGGAGAGATCCTTCGTGCAGGCAGCGCCGCAGGCGGGGGAACACGTCGGGGCGGACACCGTCCTGGTTGTAGTGAATCTTGACCCGCATCAGGCCAGGGAGGCCACCGTCTGGCTGGACCTGCCCGCGCTCGGGATCGATTGGCACGAGGGGTTTACCGTCACCGATGAGCTCAGCGGCGAATCCTACCGGTGGGGACAGGCTAACTACGTGCGCCTGGATCCGGCCGTGCGGCCAGCACATATCTTCACCGTCACACGTGACCTGGCATAACGGATTAGCCTGGCATGCGTCGGTCGCGCACATCCCGGGAGATTCAAGCAGTGACAGAGCACGAGCCGGCAACCGGTCGGGACGCTCGCCAAGCAACCGCCCAGCACTACGCCGGCAGCGCCGAGCCTCAGTCCGCTATACCGTCCTCCGTCATGCTGACAGGCCCGCATCCGGTGCCCGCCGCGGCGCAGCCGTTCGCCGCGCCCCCGGGCGAGCCAGTGCCCGACTTCGCCCTCGACCAGCCGCGTGACCCGCAGTGGTACCAGCGCGCGGTCTTCTACGAGGTGCTCATCCGCGGCTTCCAGGACGCGAACGGCGACGGCACCGGCGATATCCGGGGGCTCACCTCACGGCTTGACTACCTGCAGTGGCTGGGGATCGACTGCATCTGGCTGCTCCCGATCTACGAGTCCCCGCTGCGCGACGGCGGCTACGACATCTCCGATTACATGCGGATCCTGCGCGATTACGGGAACATCGCCGACTTCGTTGAGCTCGTCGAGGAAGCGCACAAGCGCGGCATCCGGGTCATCGCCGACCTGGTCATGAACCACACGAGTGACCAGCACCCCTGGTTCCAGGCGAGCCGCAGCGACCCGGAAGGCCCGTACGGCGACTTCTACGTGTGGTCAGACGATCCGGACAGGTACCCCGACGCTCGGGTCATCTTCGTCGACACCGAGAGCTCCAACTGGACGTTCGACCCGGTGCGCGGGCAGTACTACTGGCACCGCTTCTTCTCCCACCAGCCGGACCTGAACTTCGAGAACCCGGTCGTCCAGGACGCGATGATCGAGGTCCTGCGGTTCTGGCTCGACCTGGGCATCGACGGCTTCCGGCTGGACGCCGTGCCCTATCTCTACGAGCGGGAAGGTACCAACTGCGAGAACCTCAAGGAGACGCACGAGTACCTCAAGCGGATCCGCGCCGAAGTCGACAAGCTGTACCCCGACCGGGTGCTGCTCGCCGAGGCCAACCAGTGGCCAGCCGACGTGGTCCAGTACTTCGGCGACCCCGAGACCGGCGGCAACGAGTGCCACATGGCGTTCCACTTCCCGCTGATGCCGCGCATCTACATGGCGGTGCGGCGCGAGCAGCGCTACCCGATCTCGGAGATCCTGGCCCAGACGCCGAAGATCCCCGCCGCCTGCCAGTGGGGCATCTTCCTGCGCAATCACGACGAGCTGACGCTGGAGATGGTCACCGACGACGAGCGGGACTACATGTACGCCGAGTACGCCAAGGATCCGCGGATGAAGGCCAACATCGGGATCAGACGGCGCCTGGCCACGCTGCTCGACAACGACAGGAACCAGCTCGAGCTGTTCACCGCCCTGCTGCTGTCCCTGCCCGGCTCGCCGGTCATCTATTACGGCGACGAGATCGGCATGGGCGACAACATCTGGCTCGGCGACAGGGACGGCGTGCGCACGCCGATGCAGTGGACGCCCGACCGTAACGGCGGCTTCTCGAGCTCCGACCCGCAGCGGCTGTACCTGCCGCCGGTCATGGACCCGATCTACGGTTACCAGTCGCTCAACGTCGAGGCACAGCAGCGCAGCCCGCAGTCGCTGCTGCACTGGACCCGGCGGATGATCGAGATCAGGAAGCGGCACCCCGTCTTCGGCCTCGGCGCGTACGAGGAACTCACCTCGAGCAACCCGAGCGTGCTCGCGTTCGTCCGGGAGCACGACGGGCTGGGCACCGGCGCCACGCGCCGGCCGCACGGCGGGGGCGGCGGCAGCACCCCGTGGGAACACGATGCAACCGATCGGATACTCTGTGTTAACAATCTGTCGAGGTTCCCGCAGCCGGTCGAGCTAGACCTGCGCAGGTTCATCGGCATCACGCCGGTGGAGTGCATGGGCGGGGTGACCTTCCCGCCGATCGGCGAGCTGCCATACCTGCTGACGCTGCCGGGACATGGTTTCTACTGGTTTCAGCTGCCGCCTGTGCGGGAGGACAGTGACCGGTGACCCCGCGGCAGCCTACGGGATGAGCGAGGCGATGGCTTTCGAGGAAGCACTAGCGCAGTGGCTAGTCAGGCAGCGATGGTTCGCGGGCAAGGGGCGTGGACTGCATGACCTCGCGGTCGTCGCGGACACCCAGGTCGAAGCCGGCGATCCGGAACTGCGCCACCTGATTGTCACGGTCTCGCACGGGACGACTGCCGACTACTACCAGGTGCTGGCAGGGCTGCGCCGGCGGCTGCCCGCCCGGCTGCGACACGCCCGGATCGGCCCGTCAGGCGACGGGCGGCAGGCCTATGACGCCCTGCACGACGCCGACCTGACAAAGCCGCTGCTCGCCGCCATCGCCAGCGAGGACAGCGTCGGCTCACTGCAGATGCGCAAGGTTCCTGGCGCCAGCTTCGGGACCGGCCTGGACAGCCTCGTGCTCAGCAGCGAGCAGAGCAATACCAGCCTGGTATACGGCGAGGAGTCAATCCTCAAGGTGTTCCGCAGGCTGGCCCCAGGGCCGAATCCCGACCTGGAGGTGACCAACGCGCTGGCCCGGCTGGGGTCACCGCACGTCGCCGAGCCGCTCGGCTGGATCGAGACCAGGCTGGAGGGGGTGCCCACCAGCCTGGCGATCCTGTCCCGGTACCTGCGGCTCGCGTCCGACGGCTGGTCACTCGCCGCCACGAGCGTGCGGGACCTGTA
The DNA here is from genome assembly GCA_030043595.1 of Trebonia sp. GTDB lineage: Bacteria > Actinomycetota > Actinomycetes > Streptosporangiales > Streptosporangiaceae > Trebonia. The sequence continues at coordinate 100 of JASHXJ010000496.1, read as the reverse complement.
CGCGATCGAGGGCAGCGCGATCGAGGGCAGCGCGGCCGACGGCACGCGCGCGGCCGACGCGGGCGGCGACTTCGCCGGCGAGGCGCACCGGCTCGGCGCG
>JASHXJ010000495.1 GCA_030043595.1 Trebonia sp. | reverse complement strand
GGTCGGGGTCGACGTGACCGAGCAGATGCTGCGGCGGGGCGCGGCGAACGTGGCGGCGTCCGCCGCCACGTTCGCCGGGCGGATCGCGCTCGCCGCCGGGCAGGCGGAACGGCTGCCGTTCGCGGACGCCACCTTCGACGCGCTCGCGTTCAGCTACCTGCTCCGCTACGTCGCCGATCCGCAGGCCACGCTGACCGAGCTCGGGCGGGTGGTCAGGCCCGGCGGGGTGATGGCCAGCCTGGAGTTCTGCGTGCCGGCCGGGCCGGTGCGGCATCCGTCGTGGCTGGCCTATACGCGCCTGGTGCTCCCGGTGGCCGGCCTGCTCACCGGCGGGCCGGCCTGGTGGCGGGTCGGCCGGTTCCTCGGGCCGTCCATCTCCGGGCACTACCGGCGCTACCCGGTCGGCTGGACCGTGCGGGCGTGGGAGAGGGCGGGGTTCGGCGGCGTCGGCACGCGGACCATGAGCCTGGGCGGCGGGCTGGTCATGTGGGGGACCAGGAACGGTGGCTGACCGGGCGGACGCCGCGGCGCGGCCCGCGTTCTACGCGGCGCGGCCCGGGGGGTGGCGCGACTGGTGGACGCTGCTGCACCCGCCGTACACCGCGTGGCACCTGTCCTACGTGGTGATCGGCGCCTGCCTGGCGCCGCACGTGTACGCCAGCAGGCTGCTCGCGTCGCTGGCCGCGTTCTTCCTCGCGGTCGGCGTGGCGGCGCACGCGCTGGACGAACTGCACGGCCGGCCGCTGCGCACGTCGATTCCCGGTCCGCTGCTGACGGCGGCGACGGTGTTTGGCCTGGCCGGCGCGCTCGCGCTCGGCGCCGTGGGCATCGCCGTCATCGGCTGGCCTGCGGGGTGGATCCTGCTGCCGTTCATGGTCGCGGGGCCGGTGCTCGTCGTGGCGTACAACGCGGAACTGTTCGGCGGGGTGGTGCATACGGACATCGGCTTCGCCGCCGCATGGGGCGCGTTCCCCGCGCTGACCGGGTACGCGGCGCAGGACGGCACCCTGTCGCTCGCGGCGCTGCTGGCGGCCGCCGGAGCGCTGGCGCTGTCCGCCGCGCAGCGGCGGCTGTCCGCACCCGCCCGCGCGATCCGCCGCCGGGTCGTCCGGGCCGAAGGGACGATCACGTTCGCCGACGGGCACGCCGTCCCTGTCACTGCGCGATTGCTCCTCGACCCGCTCGAACGGGCGCTGCGCGCGGCGTCGTGGGCTATCGTGCTGCTAGCGGCTGCGCTGGCCACCGCCAGGCTGAGCGGAACGATCCCCTGAATCCCCGCGTGGGATTTCGCCGGCCACCAGGGCCGCGCACCGCCGCGCTAGCGGTCACTAGCAACACGTAACTCAGTAGCCACTCAAAAGCTATGACATACTGGGTGATAAGGAAATAAAGGGGAAGAATCGGAACTCCACTTTGAACCCGCGCTCCGTGGCTCATAATTGGCAAGAGCGCACCGTGCACGAAACTTCAGGAGTCGCCCGTGACAGCCGGCAGAAGGGTGAGCCGAAAGGCACCGCCGGTGAACGTAAACGTGAACGTGAGCTCGTCGGTGCGAACCCTCATCCTCGGAATCGACCGTTCCGGCCGGATAGTCCAGCACGACCGGACGGCTCCTAAGATTCTGGCACGGTCTTCTGACGACCTGCTCGGAGTTCACCTAAACGACATCACGTCTCAGGCGCACGGCGGAAGCGGGGGAGCCAGCACGGCTCGTTCGGCAGATAAAGAAAGAGACGCGGTCGGGACGCTGCTTGAGGCCATCAAGAGTGAGCGGGAAGGGAACGCGGTCCTCACAGTCGCGCTCGCCAACGGGGGAACCGCCGAGGCCATCGTGACCGCCAGGCCACTGCAGGCCGGCGACGGGAACGTCGCGGCGTTCGTCATCCTGCAGATCCCCGTGCCCAGCGCCGAGCGGTTCGTCGACCCCGCGCTGATGCGGGACATGCTGCTGCGCGACACGTTCACCGGCATCGACGACACGCTCGACTTCAGCGACCTCGCCGAGAAGCTGATGAACCGGCTGGTGCCCGCGTTCTGCACCGCCGGGGACCTGCTCATGCTGGAGAGCCTGGTCGGGGACAACGAGTTCCCCGCGCACGGGCCGGACATCAGCCACCCGCTGCGGCGCCTCGCCGTCGCGCACGACCAGAAGAACCCGGCCTGGCAGGCCGCCTTCCCGACCGGCGAGATCCTGCGGTACCCGCCCGGCTCGCCGTACGTGCGCTGCATCGAGTCCGGCAAGCCCGTCCTCGAGCACGCCTTCACCGCGGACGCGGCACGCAAGCTCGCCCGGGCGTGGCGGCGCAAGCCGGTCGCCGACCTGATGTCGGACGTCTCGATGCTGATGCTGCCGCTGGTCGCCAAGGGCACGACGCTCGGGTTCTTCTGCTGCGTCCGGCAGGCGGGCACCAGGCGCTTCGACGCGTACGACATGGAGATGGGCATGGAGTTCGCCTCCCGTGCCGCGATCTTCTTCGACAACGCGCGGCGCTACAACCGCGAGCACGCCACGGCCCTGACACTGCAGCGGTCCATGCTGCCGACCGGGCTGTCCGCGCCGTCCTCGGTCGAGGTCAGGCACCGCTACCTGCCCGGCAGCAAGCTCGTCGAGGTCGGCGGCGACTGGTATGAGTCGATCAGGCTGCCCGGCGCGCGGGTGGCCCTGGTCGTCGGCGACGTGGCCGGGCACGGCGTGCGCGCCGCCGTCACGATGGGGCGGCTGCGCACGGCCATCCAGACTCTCGCGATGCTCGAGCTGCCGCCCGCCGAGTCGCTGCAGCAGCTCGACGAGCTGATGCACACCCTCGGCGAGCGCGAGCCGCACTTCGCGACCTGCGCGTACGCGGTGTACGACGCGGTGACAGGCGAGTGCGAGCTCGCCGTCGCCGGGCACCTGCCGCCGCTGCTCGTCCACCCGGACGGCCGCAGCGAGCTGCTCTCCGTCACGCCGGCGCCGCCGCTCGGCGTCGGCGACGGGCTGGTCGAGACCCAGCGGTTCGCGGTCGAGGACGGCAGCCTGTTCGTGCTGTATACCGACGGGCTGGTGGAGAGCAAGGACCGGGATATCAGCGACGGGCTGGACAGGCTGCAGAAGGCGTTCGGGCCGGGCTCGCCGCAGGCACCGCTCGAAGACCTGTGCAAGGCCTCGCTGGACGGCGTGTACTCCGACGCGCAGCGCGACGACATCGCGGTGCTCATCGCCAAGCTGCGGCGGATCCCCGAAGACCAGCGGGTCTGCTGGTCGCTGGTGCCGGAGTTCCCGTCCGTCGGCCAGGCGCGCTCGCTGATCCGGGACCCGCTGAAGCGGTGGGGGCTCGAAGACCTGGTGCCGGTTTCCGAGCTGCTGGTGTCCGAGCTCGTCACTAACGCGATCAAGTACGCGAACGGCGAGATCCTGCTCCGGCTGATACTCGAGTCAGAGAGGCTCGTCTGCGAGGTGCACGACTCCTCCCCCGCGCTGCCCCGGGTGCTGCAGGTCGACCGCGACGCGGAGAACGGGCGCGGGCTGCACGTCGTCTCGCAGCTGGCCACGCGCTGGGGGGCACGGCGGACGCATTCTGGCAAGGTCGTCTGGTGCGAGCAGAACCTGCCGGAAGCCGTCATCGAGGCGATGGCCGCCGCGATCGCCGAAGAGCTCACCGCCGAGGCGGCGATCGCGGCGCTGCCTAGCTTAAGCGCGGTCTTAGCATCGTCGCCGGGTCGCTTCACCGCGGCCGGCCGCCTGCCTGCCTGGCTGCCTGGCTGGCTTCGGCTGGTGTCTTGCGGGTAAAGCCACGGTCCGTTCGGGATAAGTAAAGGACCTGTGCCGGAGCGGGGCGGTGGTCTGGATATCGGCACCGGCCTCATCGGTATTCATCGGTGTTCAGCGGTGTTCATCGGTGTTCAGCCGTTTTCAGGCGCACCATGCCACCCTCGGATCGCGACGACTTGATTTAACGTGAAGACTTTTCCGTGCTCTGGGCCGGAAAAGTCTTCACGATGATTGCCGACGGACTGGCGGCGGGGCAGGTGGTGCGTGTGGTACGCGCTACCGGCGGCCGGGGACACCGCCGGCGCTGTTATCGCGGCCGAGCGGATGGTTCAATGCGGCCATGACCGAACGCGCGTGGCCCGGGGACTGGGCCGACCGGATGGCTGGCAAGGACTGCCCGCTCTGCGGGGCCCTTGGCAAGGGCGACGACGACTTCTCGGTCGGGGTTTGCGCTGGCGAGGTCGCCGAGGTGCGCCTGGAGCGCCGCACCCGGCTGCCCGGCTACTGCGTCGTGGTGTGGAGACTCGGGCATGTCGCCGAGCCGACCGACCTCGATCCGGGGCAGGCGGGCCGGTACTGGGCCGAGGTTCTCGCGGTGGGACGGGCGGTGCGGGCGCGGTTCAGCCCGGTGAAGATGAACTACATGACGCTGGGGAACACCGTCCCGCACCTGCACACCCACGTGCTGCCGCGCTACCGCGACGATCCCGCTCCGGGAGGACCGATCGAGTGGCGGCAGATTCACGCGCCTGACCCGGCACCTGACGCGGAACTGCGCCGTCAGGCCGCGGACCTTCGTGCGCTGCTTGACCGCTGAGCGGGGCCGCGCCTGCGCGCTGCGCGCCCCGGCCTGCCTCCGGGCAGACCCGCACTTACAGGGGAGGATCATGGCGGATCACCAGCCGCTGGGCCCGCTCGGGCCTGACGTGACGGTCACGCACATCCTGGTAGTCAGCGACCCGGCGCGGTCGCGGGATTTCTGGGTCGGCGTCCTGGGCGCCGAACTGTACCGCGAGTACGGCGGTACCAGTGTGGTGCTGCGATTCGCCGGCAGCTGGCTGCTGCTGGTCAGCGGAGGCGGCCCGACCGCCGACAAGCCCACGGTGGTCTTCCGGGCGCCCGCCGACGCCGACCTGGTCAGTCACGCGATGACGCTGCGCGTGGCTGACTGCCGGGCAGCCTATGCGGCGCTGCGGTCCAGAGGCGCCACGTTCCTCACCCCGCCGCATGACTGGGGCTCTGAGATCCGCTGCTTCCTGCGAGACCCAGACGGCCACCTCGTAGAGATCAGCGAGTCAAAAGCCGGCTGACGGCAGCATGAGCGGCCGATGGCACGGCCGATCCTCGCTATTGCCGCCCGGTCTGGCGAAGCGTCGGGGTGTACAGCTCAGCCGTGGTCGACGGGCCCGTACTGTCATCACCGCCGGCCACCAGCACCTTGCCGTCTGGCAGCAGGAAGGTCTGGCCGCCGTTGTTTTCGTCGAGTGCTGTGGCGTCCAGGGACCACGTGTTCGTCACGGGATCGTAGATCTCGCTTTGCCGCTGGCCGCCCTGGGAGACCAGGACGTTCCCATCCGGGAGGAGCGTGGCGGCGGCGCCGGAACGGGGCAGGATCGGCCGGGCGGCTTCGGACCACTGGCCGGTCGCCGGGTTGAAGATCACCGCCTCGGCGAATGCGCCCGAGCCAGTGTTCCAGCCGTCGACCATGAGCACCCGGTGATCTGGCAGCAGGACCATGGCTCCGCCGAGCCAGCCATGCGGCAGGTTCCCGGCGAATGACCACTGGCCGGTCGCCGGATCATAGATCTCGGTATCAACCGGATCGGTGTCGGTGCAAGCGCTGCCGCCTCCGTTATAGCCGCCTGCCAGGAGTACCCGGCCGTCCGCCAGCCGGATGGCGCTGGCGCTCTCGCGGGGGACCAGGGTCGATCCGGTATAGGTCCACCGGCCGGTCGCCGGGTTATACAGTTCCGCCGAGCTCAGGTACCTGGTGCACGTCGGCGGGCCGTGAGACCCCGTGGCGACCAGGACCTCGCCGTTGGCCAGTTCGACCTGCACGTCATAGCGGCGGGAGGTGTTCAGGCTGCCCGTGAAGGTCCACTGGTTGGTGGCCGGGTTGTAGAGCTCGGCGGTGGCGTAATCAACGACGTTCACGTTGGTCCCCCCGGCCACCAGGACATCGCCGTCGGGCAGCACCGACGGCTCCCCGAACGCGACGCGAGCATCGTTCAGCGTGCCGGCCTGCGTCCACTTGCCGGTGCCGGGGTCGTAGATCTCGGCGGTCGAGGTGAGCGCGCCGGGGCCCGACGCTCCGCTGATCGCCAGCACGCGACCATCATGCAGCTGAACAAGGCGAGCGTTGCTGTGGCCGGTGAGCAGGCTGGCAGTCAACTGCCACCGAGCAGGCACAGGCCCACCAGGGTTCAGCACCGTCGCAGGAACCCGCGGGCGTGAGCCTCCCGCCGCACTCATCACGACGGCGGCTGAGGCCGAGGCCGCGACGATCGCGGCGATCGCCGCTATCCAGGCCAGGCGGCGCCGGTTCCTTGGCGCTGGGCGGGTGGTCGGATCAGCCGGCTTAACCGGGCCGGCTTCATGGGTGGGCAGCCGTCCGCTACTGGCCATCGTGGCTGTCGGCCAGTAGGCGGCGCCCGGAGACGGGTCGCCGGCCGCCGCGGAGCTCACTGGGCCTGGGCCGGCGGCTTCCGCTGGCGGACGAGGCGGGGCGTACCGGGCGAGCACTGCGCTCAGCGATGCCGGCAGCCAGCTCGTGGACAGCTGGCCGCCGCCAACCACGGCGAGCAGGTCACTGGCGGTCGGACGCTCGCCAGGGTCCTTCGCCAGGCACCGCTCGGCTAGCGGCCGTATCTCACCCGGCAGCCCGCCCAGGTTCGCCGGGCTGTGTACCACGCGGTATATCAGCGCAGCGGTTGACCCGGCGCCGAACGGTCCCTCGCCAGTGGCGGCGAAGGTGATGACCGCGCCCAGGCTGAACACGTCACTGGGCGGCCCGACGACACCGCCTTCGGCCTGTTCTGGGGACATGAATCCGGGAGAGCCCAGCACAAGGCCGGCACTCGTCAGCGACGTCGCCTCCGCCGCGTGGGAGATCCCGAAGTCAATCACCCGCGGCCCGTCCTCAGCCAGCAGCACGTTGGAGGGCTTCAGGTCACGGTGCACCACGCCGGCGGCATGGATGGCGGTCAGGCTTTCCGCCAGTCCGGCGGCCAGCGCCCGCACCGAGGCGGCTGGCAGCGGTCCGTGATCGGCCACGGCCTGAGCCAGTGACGGCCCGGCAACATACGCGGTAGCCAGCCATGGCATCGGCCCCTCTACATCCTCATCGACCACTGCCGCCGTGAACAGGCCGCTTACCTTCCGCGCGGCAGCGATCTCCCGCTTGAACCGTGCCCGGAACTGAGGATCAGCGGCCAGTTCGGCGCGTATGACCTTCACCGCCACCAGCCGGCCGCCCGCCGACAGACCCAGGAACACCTGTCCCATTCCGCCGCTGCCCAGCCGTCCGAGCAGCCGGTACGATCCGATCACCTGGAGATCCGCAGGCTGCAACTCCCGCATACGCCGATCCCGCCCCAACGTCAGTAATAACGCCCGCGCACTTCATGCACAGGACTCCCAGGACGCGCATATCCATGACTGCGTCGCCGTTGCCCATGCTGAGGACGACAAGTCTAAGCACGCCGATGCTGACCGGTAACCGGTAAAGAGTGGTTTTGAACATATTCTTCGCCGCAGCACCCGATCGGTCTGGGCCGATGTCTGTGTCTGGGGCATGCCAGGACGTTTCCGCGGAGACGTCCGTCGCAATTGCGTGCAGCCGAAAAGCCTGACAGCGCAGCAGCCGGGATTTGCCCGGCCGGCGGGATACGAGCACACTTTCGCGGAAGCGTCACGGGCGAGCCGCCAGCGCCATGCCGATCCCCCTGGGCACCATCACCGTGGTCGCGTCGCGGCTGCGCGGCGGAGTCCGGCAACACCGCCTGGAGGCGGGATCCAGCGGGTTCCCGTTGTCGGCTGCCAGGCCTTGTTTATTACCTTCGCTTCGAATAAAGATTGCTTATGCAAATTACCGCCGCGCTGTGGTTATCCCTGCCGCACCGCCTCGTTCGGGCGAAGGTGCCAGGGAAGGCTCCGAACGTTGAGCCCCCGGACGGTCGCTTTGCTGGAAACGTTCGGCCCGCGCGTCCTCGGTGCCACGCCGCTGGACGTGACATTGATTCGTGTCGCACGGCTGTTTTCCTGGCATGCCCGCGTCCTAGTCGCGTGCTGGCATCAGCTTGAGATCACCGGCGAGTCGGCGCGGCTTCGTCCGCCTTTCCTTGAATACGAGGATGCCGAGTACCGCGTCTGGTCGCCTGAGGCAGCCGTAGAAGTCGACGCGATGTGGCATTTCCCAGTGTCGGGGCAGCGCCGGACGCCACTCACCGAAGAGGAAGCCGATGCCGAGAAACGGCTACGGGCGGCGGGGATCCGTTGTGACGGCGTTCCCGGCGATACGACCGCCCGCGCCCTGTCGGCCTTGGCGCAGCGCGGCATGCCGACCAACGGGTCTGGGCTGGTGGGCCGACTCGGCCGCAAGGACCAGCTTGAGCATGCGCTGCGCTGGTATGAGGCAGCGACAGGCCGCCGGATTGCACGACCGCAGACGCACGTCTGCACCGGCGCGGGCCTGACGGCGACGCTCGCGTCGTTCGGTGACCGGGACTGCATCGTCAAGCCCGCGAACAGCAGAGGCGGTCGGGGGATCCACCTCATGGCAGCCGGCAGCGTCGCGGACGACGGTTTCGATCGCGACGCACAGTTCGTGGTCCAGGAACTCATCCGCGACCCGCTTGTCCTCGACGGGTCGAAAACGGACCTGCGCTGCTACCTCCTCGTGGTGCCCAGGGATCGGGCACGGTCCCGGCGTGTGGGACCGATCTTCGCCCGCTCCTCGGCCGCTCCGTACGAACGGCTGGTCCCGGAAGCCGAGATCACGAACACCTCGCTGCGCCGCCGGCTGGGACTTGCGCCTTCGATCCAGCCGCTGGAAACCGCCCTCGGCCGCGACCCCGCGTTCCATGCCGCGCTACTTGGGGCGGTCGAGGACATATGCGCATCACTGCTCGACTTTGTGGTCGCGTGGCGGGACGCGCACGCGGCAGCCGCGCCAGGGGCCCAGGTCATGCTGTGGGGTCTCGATCTCCTGGTGTCGGGGCCACCGGCGGCTGCCGAGGTCAGCCTGCTGGAAATCAATATCTATCCGCAGCTGCACCGCAGCGACCTCGTTTGCGACACGCTGGTCGACGAGATGCTGCTCACGGACTACCTGCCGGAGCTGATGTCACCGGCTGCCATAAAGCGTCGGCTTCCGGCAGGTGCCAGATGAGCGCGGCTCAAGGCGCGTCACCGCCCGTGATTACGGTGCTGACAACGCGGCCCGCCCATCCGATGCTCCGGGCGCTGGCGGAAGCCGCGGAACAGCATGCCGTCCTGGTGCGCTGCGGCTCCCGCGTCGACGTGCGCAGCTCGCTCGTCTTCGCCTGGAGCTTCCCGCGGCCGACGGCGCTCACGACCGTCCGGGAATTCTGTGAGCACCATCGCATCGATCACGTCAACGCCGAGCCGGTCGGCAAGTGGGAACAACTTGTCCGGCTCAGCGACGCGGGCCTCCCGATCCCGAATTCGCGCCGCGCGGTCACGCTCGAGGACGCGCGTAGCGCAGCCGCGCTCATCGGCTACCCCGTGATCATCAAGCCCAACTGGGGCCTGCGCTCTCAGGGCGTCGAGCTCGTACCCGACGAAGCTGCGCTGGAAATGGCCTGGACGCACGGTTACCGCGTCGTGCAGTCCTATCTTGCCGAGGGCGCCCGGTGTACGCGCGTCCTTGTCATTGGCGGCCGTGCCGTCTCCGCCGTGACCCGGGTGGCCCTGGACGGAGTGCACGCCACCTACGATCACGGCCGTCGCGGCACGCTGGAGCCATATCCCATCTCGCCCGAGTGCGAGTCGCTGGCGGTCGCCGCGTGCCAGGCCGTGGGCGTCGAGGTCGGCGGTGTCGACATCGTCGATACCGCCGACGGGTCGTGCGTGCTCGAGGTCAATCACGTCCGCGTCGACTTCGGTGACCGCCACCTGCACGGACCCGATGCTCTGCCGGCCCTGGCGGTGTGGCTTGCGGAGCGCGCTCAGGCCCGCGCCCGTCGCGCTGATCTCCGTCCCCATGCGCGGCGGGTCCGGATCGTAACGGGGGTTCCGCGCCATCCCGCTATCGGGTGGATCAGCGATGCATGCGCGGCGCACGGCCTGGCCGCAGACGTTGCGGCCACAATTGACGCGACAGCGGATGCCACCTGGTTCTGGGGGGTCTCAGCCGTTCATCGCCGGCGCGCGATCGCTAGGGCCGCCGCGTTGCCCGCGCCTGTCATCGGCGGCAACGGCCGCGGCGCGGCTGCGAGTCGTGCGCTGCTCTTCCGTGCCGGGATCTCCGTGCCCAGGTCGCGTACCGCTCGCACCGTCGACGCCGCGCTCCGGGTGGCCAGCGAGTTCGGCTATCCGGTGACTTTGTACCCGGCTGGCTCCCGGCGCCTGCGGCAGGTGGCAGCCCCCGATGAACTGCGTGCGGCGTGGCCCGGACGGGCAGGCTCGGGCTGCCTCATCGAGCCCGCGCACTACGCGGCCGCGCCGCGCATCCGCGTCTGGGTCGCCGGCGATCGGGCCTTCCGGGCCATGCGCCGCGCGCGCGGACGCTGGTCGACCATGCCGCTTCGGCGCGCTCCCTGCGAACTCGCCATCGCCTCGTGCCGCGCGCTCAACATCGACCTCGGGATCGTCGATCTCGCGTGCGTCGAGGGCAGTCACACAGTGCTGCGTGCTGTCCGTGACGGAGCGTGGATCACCGAGCTGACCGAGACCGCTGCCCGAGCGGCACTCACCAGCATCGCGATGGCACTGTCGGAGCGCCTCAACGCCCCGCGGTCGGAGCCAGCCCGGCGCCGGACCGGCTCGCCGCGGCTCACTGTAGTGGTGGCGCGCGACTACGAGGCTCGCGGCAGCGGCCGCCGGACGGGTAACATCCGGGCGCTCTATCGCGAACTCGTGCTGCGCGGCCACCGCGTGGTTGAGCTGGACGGACGCCTGGATCGCCAGCTCCTCGACGACGCCGACTTCATCCTGCAAGACCCGCTGCACGCCTTCGGGCTCGGCCGCAGCGGAGATGAGCTCGACCGGTTCCTCTATGAGAACGCGGCAACCCGCTGCCACCTCCTGCGCCACATGCGAGAGGGGACGGTCGATAAGCACGTCATGCACCAACTCGCCATATCGCTCGGCGTCCCCGCCCCGGCTTTGTACCGGCCAAGTGATGTGTCGGCGAAGCTGCTGCCAATAGTCGCTAAGCCCCGTTGCAGTTCCCTCGGCATAGGTGTCCGCCTGGTCCGCACAATGGATGAATTCCGGGCGCTGCGGCCGTCACGGCTCATCCTGCAGCAGTACATCGACTCCGGGACGGCGCGCGCCGTCAGCCTCCGTGCTGTCACAGTCGTCGATCGCGTCGTAGCGGCCGCCGTGTTTCACAACGAGGGGTCGGTCTGCTCGAACCTGGCCCAGGGCGGACGTGCGATTCCGCTGACTGGCCCCGGCCGCAACCTGCACCTGACGCGTGCAGAGCTTGCCCTGCTCGAACGCATCGGAATCGACCCGGGCCAGCGTGGCGTGCCGACGGCAGTGGCCGAGATGGCGGCGGCGATCGGCCGTCATCACTCGGGGAACGGAGCGCAGATGACTGGTCAGGACTTCGTCGTGGACGAGCAGTGCAGCTGGTATTTCCTCGAGGCCAACATGGGCTTCGGGACAGCGGTCTTCAACGCCACGGACGGCGAAGGTTACCCGAGCAACGGACGCGGTTTCGCGCATGCAGGCCGGGTGCTCGCCGATGCTGTCGAGGCGCAGTTCACTCGCGCGGGGAGAAGCGAAGGATGAATGACGAGACGGTGTCGCAAGTGCCCGAGCGTGGTGAGGACCTGCCCGCCATCCCGGACCTTCCGCCCGGGGGGCCCGGGGAACCGGGAGAGCCGGAAGGACCTGGTGAGCCAGGAGAGCCCGGAGAGGGCGAAGGCGAAGGGGAGGCCGAGGGCGAGGGCGAACCCGAGCCTGAGGGAGAAGCCGAGCCTGAGCCTGAACCTGAGCCCGAACCGGAACCCGAGCCTGAGGTCTCCGACATCATTGAGATCGACGCCAACCCGCCGGCGCCAGAGGACGAGGTGCCTGGCGAGGACTGGCTGATCGCGGGGCGACTGCCCGGGCGCTATGCGACGACAGGGTCGATCGGCGGCGCGGGGATCGGGGCGGCCGGGGGCCTTGTCGTCAAGCTGGCGGACAACAACAACGCGCCCCGGCAGAAGATCACCATCGATCGGCCAGAGCCAGCCTCATACCAGGGTGACATCGAGCTGACCGTCAACAACGACAAGGTCCAGATCTGGAACAGTGAGCAGGGCGGGTTCTTTCTCCCGCTCCCGGCCAAGTTCCCGGCGGCCGACCTGCCGATAGACCTCTGGGTTCAAGGGGTCAATGAAAGCGTCACGATGCGCGACGTGACGATCTCCATCAGCGCCGACGGCAGCGTGCTCGGCTCGGTCCTGTTCACGGTGCTGTGGGTTGACAAACCGGACGTCCGGTGGAGCGGCCCGGTTTCCGCCGCGAACAACAAGAAGAGCACCTACCAGGACTCGACGATCACGGACGACATGGACCTCAAGTTCCAGGAGTTCGGACCCGCCGGAGGGCCCGGGCAACCGTACCCCGGACGCTGGGGATTCGGAACCGAGGCAGGGGCCGATGTCAGCCCGGCATCTTTCAGTTACCCCGGTGCCGCACTGCGGCTTGACCGTGACGCCGAATTCAACTACTTCGTGGGCGACGAGGCAAGCACCGCGCGCCGATTCAAGGCGACAATTCCGCCCGGCAACGACACAAGCCTGGACGTGTGGCGAGACGACGATCCACCGAGGCTCTTCGATCTGGACGCCCCCGGGATCTCCAATGAGGCCTGGGGATTCGGGACGATCATCCGCACGCGCATGCGTTTCAAGGCGTTCGCGGCGGTCCATGCCCAGGGCAAGGACGTGCGATGCTCGGAGATAACCAGGTACTTTGTCGTGCTCTCGATGAAGCAGACAACCTCTCCCTGGGGGTGGACATGGGTACAGGTCAATGACGTCGCGGGGGACAACAAGATCGGCTCCGGGTCGACCAAACTATCCTGGAACCTCCAGTAGGGAGGGGAAATCGTGCTCGATCTGGAATCAGATGACCCGGAGACGAGGCGCGTGGCCATGGAGCGCGTGCTCCGCGACCGTGACGTTTCGCACGAGGAGATCAGGGCGATCGCCGAGAAGTACATCGCCGAGGGGCGCAAGGGCGGCACGGTCCGCGACGCCCTCCATCTGCTTGGGAAGCTGCAGGCGCGCGACCAGATTCCCTACCTGGTCTCCCGGCTGGATTACAGTGTCTTCGAGATGGACAGTGCCCGGCTGCCGGCGATCGAGACCACGTTTCCCGCCGCGGGCGCCCTGATCTACATCGGTCTCCCGGCGATCCGGCCGGTGCTGGAACGGCTGCGTGGGGAGACATCGGAAGGTGCGCTGCTCGCGGGTGCAGGGGTGCTGCGGGGAGTACTCGGCAAGAAGGGCGCCATCGCCAGGGTCGAGGCCGAGAAGCAGGCCGCCGGGGCCGATGCGGCCGCTTCCCTCGACCGGGTCCGGGAGCTGCTCGAGACGCATTACCTGCTGCGATGACCCCGCCGGAACCAGCGGAGGTCCTGCAGAGCCGACGGTGGTGGCGGCGGGAGCGGCCGTTCACCCACTTCGTGGCGACTGATGTCTTCAGTCCCGAGTTCTACGCCGAGCTCGAAGGCAGTTTCCGGGCTATCCTCGCCGGCGGGCTCGACAAGTCGTTCCCGCGGGGCAAGACGGGCTATGACGCCTACATCCATTCCTTCCCGCCCGGCATCGACGGCCCGCTCTCGTTTTTCGTCTCGCGCGGCTGGCACGATCTGCTCGCTGCGCTCGCTGGCGTCAAGGTCACCGATGACGTTGGCGCGGCGCTGCACCATCACGAGCCGGGCAGCCGCGACGGCACCATTCACAACGACCTCAACCCAGGCTGGTTCGACGCATCGGCGGCCGGGGCGGACGGCATCAACCGCGCGTCGTCGGCCCGCTGTGACTACAAGCACGGTGAGCCGCTCACTCCCGGCGCCCAGCCGGTCGAGCGGATCCGCGCGATCGCGATGATCTATTTCCTGAACAACGCGCCGTGGCGGGAGGGGGACGGCGGTGAATGCGCGCTGTACGCGCACCGGGGCTCGACCGCGGTCCAGAGCATACCTCCGGTCAGCAACTCTCTCCTGGCCTTCGAGTGCACGCCGTACTCGTACCACCGGTTCCTGGCCAACCGCGCGGGAACCCGTGACAGCGTCGTGCTCTGGCTGCACAGAAAGCGCGAGCACGCTGTCGAGCGCTGGGGCCAGCGAGCGATCGTGACGTGGTCGCGATGAAGCGGGTCTGCGTACTCACCGGCGCCAGCGGGACGCTCGGTTCTGCATTCTGCCGGGCGCACGCAGATCGCTACGACATCGTGGCCGTATACCGGACGCGCCCGCCGGCCGTCGTGAGCCAGCTGCAGCGTGTGGTCGATCCGCTGGAGCCAGGCCATCTGCCGGAGAATGGCCATCCTGTCTTCGCGGTGCAGGCCGACCTCACCCAGGACGCCGATCTGGCCCGGGTTGTCGAGGTCACCCTCGCTCGCTTCGACCGGATCGACGTTGTGATCCACGCCGCCGTGCAGCCAACGTTCGGGTCCATTCTGGGCAGTGGCGCTCTCGTCGCCAGCGCCGGGGACCAGTTCCGGCTGAACGTCGTCGTCCCCTTGCAGCTCGCGGCGCTCGTCGCCCGCGAGTTCTGGCAGCGAGACGACCGGGACAACCGCGCCTGGAACCGGTCGTGGATCAACGTGAGCAGCGCCTCCGCGACCCATGTCTATAGCGGCCGCGGGCAGAGTATGTACGCGGCCTCGAAAGCCGCGATGAACACCCTGACCCGGCATATGGCCGATGAGTTCAGCGCGATCGGCGTGCGGGTGAACGCGATCGCGCCGAACAGCTTCCCCGGGATCGTCAGCACGAAATCGGTCATTGCGGGACTGCGCGAACTGGACGACGGGACTATGACCGGTAAGATCCTCTCGATCGGTAGAGCGGGCACAAGGCTCAGCTAACAGAAGAGGACGTTGGGTCCCATGCCGCCACGTCGCGCTTAATTCAGCGGTCTTGTGGCGCAGTAAGCGGCATCGGGACGGCATAGCGATCCGTCTGGGGTATACGCGCAGTTAGCCAATCGTTGGCATCCTCAGCAGTCTCGAACGGCCCCACAACGAGGTCTGGCGGATTCCTGGCAGGTCCGCAGAGCACAACAAACTTCATGCCTGAACTATAGGGCCGTCACGCCACGCGGACCGAGCACAGCCTCCGCCGTCGGGCTGGCGGGACAGTCGGCGCAGAAGGTAGGAGGAGAAGTAGCTGCCGTACGTGCGCTGCAAGTCCGGGCGCTGCCAGTCCCGGCCGCCGATCGTGCCGCGGCAAGACGGCGTTCCGCAGTTGCATTCCATGGTGTCGTCGTAGTCGTCAAACAGCGCGTAGTCCGTGGTTAGCTCCTCGCCCGGACTGATGGCGCGCATGGCTACCAAGACGATGTTGCCCGCGAAGCCCACGTTGGGTTCGCAGGAATGATTGATGAACAGCATGACCGGCTCATACTCGGCCTCCTCCAGGGCGACGAGGTGAAAGCCGTCGGCGATCTGGATCTCGGAGTTCTGGAGACGTTCCGGCAGGGATCGCAGGGCAGAGCTGGTAACGATGTGACCGCCCTTGATCGCGACGAGCTCGTCCTTGGCGATCGGCGCGACGGCAACCAGCCCGCGGCCCTGGATTGCGCTTGCCACGCCCTTGCGGGCCTTCGGGGTGATGTAGCTGGAGACGACCATGGCCCAGTCTTACGCAAGCTGACGTGTCCCTCCGCCGCATCGAGCCCAGGGCCGACAGCAGGCCGGGGCGGGCGAGGGCCTTGTTCTGGGTGACACGTAAGCGGCTAATTGAGGGTGCGTCTCCCGATTATCCATGTGACTGAGATGGGGGGAGAATATTATTGCATTCGCCATCACCGCCGATGGCCTGAAGCTGGACTTCCGAGAGTGGGATAACGGCTATATAATTGCCAATATAAGTGCCGGCGGTTGAGTTGATGCGCGTCTCGGCAATATAAGCCCATTGGCTGCTGATGCCGATTAGGTTTCCCACCGCATAGTGGCGCCCGGACGAGTCCACATGATTGAATGATGGGCCACAGAGGTAGACCACAGGCAACGGGGCAGCAGCGGCGAACGTGAAGCTCACCGACGGAACCAGAGCGAGTGCTGCTATACCCACGCGCACTCCGGCACGCGCTGCCTTGCTCAGAGCCAGGGAACGCTGACGTCCTCGGTGCATCTCCCGCTCGGCTTCCGCCTGCTGCTCGTGCTCCCTTACCAGTACCAGGACACGGAGCGCCAAGTAAATCGACAGGATGCTCAGTGCGGCACAGAGTCCAAAGATTTCCCAGTAGGAACGAATCACGCCGACTTCCGTGTAATTCAGCTGCAGGAATCCCAGCGGGGCCAGCGCCACAAGCATAGCGAAAAATAGGATGAGAAGATGCCTCTGCGGATGGCCGGCATTTGCAGTGAGCGCTCGCCGCCAGCTGTCCTTCAAGATGAATTCGAGAATAAAGTACGCAGCTGCTCCGACGGCAATGACGGGAAGAATTAGCTCACTGAATGCGTCGACCAGCAGGAAGCTGCTGGGCAGTTGTCCCAGAACGGGTGTCACCGGATCTTTTATGAACCACAATCTCAGCCCGATGGATATCGCGCCCAGGCCATAGACCAGGCCGAGTCCCACCGCGACGAACGCAGTCGCCGCGCCAATCGCCTGGACCCACGGAACGGGACCCGGCTGGGGCTGAGCAGGCGGCGCGCCCGACGGCTCCGATACCTGCGCTAGGCCGCCGGATCCATCGCCACCAATCGTGGCATCACTGTGGTTGACGACCGAACCGTCTTCAGGCACCTTCCACCCCCAGGTGCTCCGACAGCGAGCAAATTCGCTGCGTACTTCCAATCATGGCGCAGTTGGGTGACACCGCGGTGCAAATACGCTGACGCGGGAACGTCAGCGTCTCGCCCTATTCGACGGTTACGCTCTTGGCTAGGTTTCGCGGCTTGTCTATGTCGCGGCCCAGCTTGGCCGCGGTGTGGTAAGCGAGGATCTGCAGCGGGACGTTCAGCAGGATCGGCTCGAGTTCCGGTTCCGCCCTCGGGACCTTGATGACCGCGTCGGCTAGGCCTTCGGGAATTTCGGCACTCGCAAGGGCGATGACCGGGCCGCCACGGGCCTTGATCTGCTCGATCGTGGATACATTTTTCGCTACCAGGTCGTCGCTCGGAATGATCACTACGCTCGGCATGTCGCGGTGGATCAGTGCCAGCGGGCCGTGCTTGAGCTCGCCAGCCTGGTAGGCCTCCGCGTGCACGTAGGAGATCTCCTTCAGCTTCTGCGCGCCTTCACGCGCGACCGGCCAGCCCCGGACCCGGCCGATGTAAAACATGTGCTCGGCCTGCGCGAAGCGATGGGCGATCGTCGCGATCTCCTCTTCGTTGTGGAGGATCTTGTTCACCTGTTCGGGCAGGTTGCGCAGGCCGCTGATGATGCGGTGGCCGCTGGCGGCGGACAGGTCGCGGACCCGTCCGAGTAGCAGGCCGAGCAGGGCGAAGCTGACGGCCATGTTCGTCAGCGCCTTGGTGGAGGCAACCGCTACCTCGGGGCCCGCGTGCAAGAAAATGCCGCGGCCGCACTCACGGCCGATGGCGCTGCCGACCACGTTGACCGCGCCGATGACCTGGCCGCCCTTGCGCTTGAGCTCTTGCACCGCCATCAGCGTGTCGCTCGTCTCGCCCGACTGGCTCACCGCGACGTAGAGCGTGTCCGGGTCCACAACCGGGGAGCGGTAGCGGAACTCGCTGGCCGGCTCGGCGTCGGCCGGTATGCGGGCGAGTTCCTCGATGATCATGGCACCCATCTGGCCCGCGTAGTAGGCGGAGCCGCAGCCGAGGAACTTGATCTGACGGATGTTCCGCAGGTCACGGGCGTCCAGGTTGATGCCGCCGAGTCTGGCGGTGGCGAAGCGATCGTCGAGCCTGCCCAGCAGCGCACGGCGCAGGGCGTCCGGCTGCTCGTGGATTTCCTTGCGCATGTAGTCCTGGTACGTGCCGAGATCGTAGTCATCGGCGTCTGCGTCGACGGTGGTGGGGGTCCTGACTTGCTTGTTGGCCTGGCCGCCGTTGAGCATGGTCGTGCGGTAGTCGGTCGCGCGGATCGTCGCGACCTCCCCGTCCTCCAGGTAGATGACCTGGCGGGTGTAGCGGACCAGGGCGGCCACGTCGGAGGCGACGAACATCTCGTCCTCGCCGAGGCCAAGCACGATCGGGCTGCCGTTGCGGGCGACGACAAGCTGGTCGGGATGCTTCGTGTCGAGTACGACTAGGCCGTAGGCGCCTTCGACGTGGCGGAGGGTGCGCATCACGGCCTCTTCGAGCGAGACGCCGACGGTGTCGGCGCCGTCGGCGTCGCCGGTGCTGGCTTCGGCGGCAGCCAGCTCGGCGGCGATCATGTGGGCGAGCGGCTCTGTGTCGGTGTCCGAGACGAGCCTGACGCCGTTGCCCTGGAGCTGGGCACGGAGATGTTCGGCGTTCTCGATGATGCCGTTGTGGACCACCGCGATCCGGCCCGCGGTGTCGGTGTGCGGGTGGGCATTGATCTCGTTCGGCTCACCGTGCGTGGCCCAGCGGGTGTGACCGATGCCCAGCGTTGCCTTGGTGTTGCTCTTGAGCTTGTCGCGCAGGTCCTGTACCCGGCCCGCGGTCTTGGTCACCTGCAGCCGGCCGCGGTGCAACACCGCCAGGCCCGCGGAGTCGTAGCCGCGATACTCGAGCCGATGCAGCCCCTCCACCAGGACAGGTGCCGCGTCCCGCTTGCCAACGTAGCCGACGATCCCGCACACGCGCCTTCTCCTCTCGGTCTGGCCGGTCCGGCCCACGCTGGGGCTGGCCGGCTCTGCTGTCAGCCGTAGACGATGCGCCGCAGCTGGCGGCCGGACAGTTCCGGTGGCCCGAACCTGCGGGTGACCAGCTCAGCCGCGATCTGCGGCCAGATCTCGTCGTTCTTGCGCTGCTTACGTTTGAGCTCTTCGTGTCGCCTGCGTACGAAGTCCTCGACGGTCTCGGCGTAGTACGACGTGACATCTGCCACCACTCGCGTCGCTGTCGCCTCGGGAAGCCCGGTAGACGCCGCGACGTGGCGGACCAAGTCCTGCGGATACGACTCGCTCATAGCGATGACCAGTGTGACAGCGCCCTTCGTTTACTACAAGATTCCTGCCCGATATCGGGCAGGAATACAGGGCTTCTTCGCGTGCGTGCTGAGCTTACCCGGGTTGGCAGGCCCTGGGAGCCGGTTTGAGCTGATATGTACGCTGCTGTGCCGAGCCTGCTGAACCGCTGTCATGCCAGGCCGGGCGCGGGCCGCGGCGGTGTTGGCGCGGACTCGAGCGGGTGCTGCACCTTATGGGTGCGGGGCGATCTGGGCGGGAATCGCGGACGCCCGCAGGGCAGCTGTTCTTGCCGGTTTAAGGGCGAAGAGCGCCCTGGTTCTGGGAGATTGCAGGTCACCACACCTACGCAAATTTCCCGCGGACTGGAGCGCTCTTCGCCATGCAGGATACGCGCTGGGACCACGCAGCGCTCTATACTATACGCCGCGCAATTGGACAATGAACGTAAGAGCACCGCCTCCTCCGCCAAAAACGGCGGTCTCTTTAGGTGTACTGCCATATCGTGACGTTCAGCACAACGTACGCAGGGTTGTCATTTACCGAGCCCACTTCGACCCCGGCGATAGTTCTACCTTCGACTACGCAGAAGGCGGTACCCCTAACCGCGTTCAATCCCAGCCCGCCGTTCTCGATCTGGTTGTTGTTCGCGCATGCCTGGTAGGTCGGTACAGAATTATTTGGCAATGCCAGTACCTGGTCGTTAACTCCAAAATAGAGCTCTCCGTTGTACTGGATATCCAGTTGCGACTGATTGGTAAGCTGCGCGCGGGTGGGCGCGGTTAGGCCTAGGGGCGCCCAATAACCGTTCGGAAGCTGGAAGGAATATGTGGCAAGTTGCGTTCCATTGGGCGGCCCGGACGAAGCTGGGGCCGAGGCGACAGGGCTTATCGTCGGAGAGGCCACTGCTGTCCCGGAAGGCGGGGAGGCGGAAGCGGCTGAGCCTGCTGTGCTCGGGGCGGCAGTTGGAGCCTGAGTGGTCGGCGTGGTTGTGACCGTCACCGTCGTATTACCCCCCGCGCAGCCGACGATGATCATTGCTCCCATGCACACCGTGCTCACAGTCACGATCGGAGCAGGGACTCTTGGCCATGAAGTTTTCATTCGATCTCCCGCTAGTACAGCATTGATATACGTCGACCATTTCCGCATCCCGGCCGATGCTGCCCATTCTCCGCAAGCATGCAGGGGAGCGCTACCCCCGAAGCATGAAGAATTAGCCACAGATGGCGCCGCGCAACACGGTTTCGAACGGGGCATCGAAACCCAACCCACGTCTTTCTCAGTCGGTTCTTCTGGCTTGTTCTGAAGCGCACAACTCTTCACCATCTAATGTCAATAATCAACTTGGCGAACACGATAGCGATCTTGATTGCTATATTTTCAGCGCCACCTACCAACATCAAACGTCTTGATCGGCCCCTCGAATCGCTAATAGCATCTAAGCCACGCGAGTCTGTGCAATAATGTAGATTCTTACACTAGTGGTCGCGCCCGTTAATTCGTCACGGGTGACTGGGTGATCCAGGCGGTGTGGTCGCCGAGGTAGGGGCCGCAGGGCTGGTTCCACTTTTGCGTGGTGGATTAGCGGAATGGGTTGATCACGCGGACTCCGGCGTAGTCTTGGCCGTCTCCCAGGTCTTCGGACAGGACTT
The DNA here is from genome assembly GCA_030043595.1 of Trebonia sp. Classification (GTDB taxonomy): domain Bacteria; phylum Actinomycetota; class Actinomycetes; order Streptosporangiales; family Streptosporangiaceae; genus Trebonia. Next base: position 15,504 of record JASHXJ010000495.1, on the reverse strand, counting down.
CGGCGCATCCCATGGCGCGGGATGCCTCGATGATCGCGGAGTCCCAATATGAAACCTGGAACCGCTGGCGCGTGTCCAGGGCCGCCATCACGATCGCGCTGGTGATGTCCTGGACGGGGAAGCGGCGGAATGACTCGATCAGCCGGACGGCCTGCTGGTGCGTGATGGGGTCGGGCCGGCTGGCGCGGGTGGCCTGCACGTAAAACTCCTGCAGCACCTGGACGGACAGGGCCAGTTCACGATCGGCCAGGATGTCGTTGGCCTGCTTGGCCTTGTCCTGCTCGGCGGGGTCGCGTGAGATCGCGTAGAGCAGGACGTTGGTGTCAACGAACCGCACGGTCGTGAACCTCGTCGCGGCCGAGCCGGTCAGCCGCGCGGAACTGGCCGATCTCGGCCTGCACCTCGTGCTGCAGCGACTCCAGCCGGGCGAACTCGTCCATCCGCCCGGACAGGCGCTCAAGGTAGCTGACGACCAGCGCGCTCAGCGAGGTGTCGCGCTGCGCGGCGGCGACCCGGGCGTTGCGGTACACGTGATCGGGAACGGAGACCGTAATATTCTTCACAGCTTCACAGTAGCACAGTTTCTGTGAATCTGCGTGTCATCGTCGGGGGCACCGGACGGGCAGATGCGGGGCTGCTGCGCGCAGGCGCAGTCGAGGGCTTCCTGTGGGGTCCCGGCTGGGTAGCCGCTGGGCAGGACGGATTTCTCGTAGTCGTCGTGGCTGGCGCGGCAGATGGCGAAACCCCAGGTAGTGGCGGAGCCTGCGTAGCCTAGCCGCATCAGGGGCAGGGCGGTGCCGTCGGAGAGCTGCCCGGCGACGTAGGCGAACGCTAACCCGGCTGATCCGCGCAGCCGGGCTGCGGTGGCTGGCCGAGGAAGATTTCCGGGCTGCCAAGTCCTGCTTCGGGCTCGATGACTCCCAGGTCCGCCTGTACACCGCGATCGCCCGGCACACTGTGCTGGTCATGGCCGCCCTGGCCATCTGCGCCATCACCGCCGCCCAGCTCGAAGACCGCACCGATACCCAGCCGCCGCCCCCGGCCAGCCCCGGCCAGCCCCGGCCAGCCGCCGCCGGACACGCCCGGGATGATCCCGCTGACCGTCGCCGAGATCGCCCGGCTGCTCGCCGCACAGCTCACCCGGGCCGCCCCGCCCGGCCAGGCGGTGCACTGGCTGACCTGACGACGACGCCACCAGGCCCTCGCCTGCTGATACCACCAGCGCACCCGCCTCACCGCGAAAACAGAGGTGATTGCCCTGGTCAGCTATTAAATGGCTACTGCCGTACTACGCCGATGCACTGCCCGAATAACGATCTACAACTGCCGTAATTGAGTTAAGGAATTCTCATGGGAAAGGGCGAAGTTCACGGGTTTATAGCCGGCGCAGAACCCAGTGGCGGGAATGAGGGAAAGCCGCAGGCATTCCCGTCCAGGCGGCGCTAGCCGCCAGGCTTTCGCACCGGGAAAACGCGCCCGATGGGCTGTCGCCGACCATCAGGACTCACAGAGATGGCGCGTTGCGTGCTGTGTCGAATACTTAGAGTAACCTCGCCGGGCATAAAGAAGCGGCGGTGGGATCGACACGGGCTAGCTCCACCGGTCCGCTGAGTCCGACGTCGAGGTCCATGTCTCGATTAGCGGCGGCCACGATGACCTTGTTCCGGCCAGTCTGCTTGGCGTGGTAAAGCGCCGAATCGGCGGCGGCGAGCAGGTCGGTGAGCTCGCGGCTCGCGCCACTGGGCATCGCCGTGACCCCGATGGAGATGGTCAGCCGGACACAGGGGGCGTCGGGCCGCTCGTCAACGGGAACTGCCATTCCGGCGACGTATTTGCGCAATCGCTCCGCTATCTTGCCGGCATCGCTTTCATTGGTTCCCGCGAGCAGGAGGACGAATTCCTCCCCGCCGAACCTGCCGGCCCTGTCGTAGTCCCGCAGCTGACTCGTGAGCGCGTCGGCGACGGCCCGCAGCACCTTGTCGCCAACAAGGTGGCCGTGCGTGTCATTGACCAGCTTGAAGTGGTCAATATCGACTAGTGCGATCGCAAGCGGACTGCGGGTCCTGACCGCGCGGGAAAGCTCTCCCTCGGCTTCCCTTTCCCATGTGGAGACATTGAGCAGGCCCGTCTTGGCGTCAATCCGGGACTGGGCGACGAGCTGTGCGTGCATCATGAAGCGCCTGACCAGGAGCACCGTCGGCACGGCGAAGACCGCGAGCACCGGGCTAATGGCCAGAACAAGGGTAATCAGGACGGCCAGATCGATTTCCGCGAAGTCGCCCTGCAGCGCTTCGCGATTCCATTCCAGGTCCCGCATGCGCGCGTTCGGGTCGGACAGCTTTACCGCGCCGACGATGAGGAAGTGATGGCCCCGGCCGCCCACGACCTCGCACAGCGCGACGACCGCGGCCCAGGTGAGGGCGTGCAGGCCAGAGCCAACGGATGAGCCTGCGATAGATGGCGGAAACGCCCGGAACAGCAGTGACGCGCAGACGTAGCCGAGGCTGATGGTCGACGCTGTAAAGACTCTGCGGTAGACGATTCCCCGGTGGACCCACCACTGGATGAGCGCGAGCAAGGGGATTGGCATAAGCACGGCGTAGACGGGAGGCAGCAAGATCGCGGCCGGGAGCACCCATACCGTGACGAAATCCCTCGTCATTGCGACGCTGCCATAGGCGATGCGCGGAGTGCATGCCACAGAGATCATGCCGCAGCACACCAACAGCGTGAATTTTGCCAGGTCAATCGCATGCCACTCAGACCAGCGAACTGTGATGCCGACAGCGGCCAGCGCCAGCAAAGGCGGAGTCGCCACATACCAGCGAAGCGCTGGCGGAAGCCGCCACCAGGGCCAGTCCCTCACATTCACGCCCGCTTTGAGGCGGCTGGTGAGGGACGAGGGCCGCATCTTCCACCGTTCCGTAAGTGACACCAGAGTCTGCCTTGTAGTAGCAGCTCACCGTAAATGACTAGCTGCGTATAGCTACCATAACCCATCTATGCCGGTCGAGGTAACTATTGCCGACGGATTCACGAACAACTCGGGACAACACGGGGCTAAATGGTGCGTAGCAACGATGACGCGGAGACATATTCACACTGGAGACAGCTGAGTGAATGTCGACGTCGAAAAGTACAGGAGGTGGCTGTGAGGAGGCGTTTGCTGTGCGCACCGTTTGGGTCTGAAGCTACCAAAGTGCAAATAGACGACGAAACTTCTCACACCGAAGGGATGACGCATCATGCGTGACACGTGGACCTGACCCAGGATACCGCTCCAGCCTCTTACCCGATCGACCCGAGAAATCTAGAAATCTAGCCCCTGACCCGAGATCGAACCGCGTGGACGGGCGCCTGCCCGGCAACCGGAGCATGGCCGCGGAGATGCCGCGCGGTGTGCCGCCCGACGGCAGGCGACATGCGCCGCCAGCGGAGCGCCAGACCCCAGGCCGCCAGGGCGCTCAGCGCCCCGCCTAGAGCGATCACCGTCGAGGGAGGTACCACCTCGGCGGCCGCGCCGGCCAGCAGGAAGGCCACCCCCTGGCCGACAACCAGCCCGGCGTTGGCGAGGCCAAACGCCTGAGCCCGGCGCTCGTTCGGCAGCCGGGCAACGAACGCGGTGTTCGCCGCGATCTGATAGATCGCGAACGTCCCCGACAGTGCGAAGATCGCCATCGAGACGGCAAGACCAGGGCCCACGATGGTAAGCACGAGCACCGCGCAGGTGCAGACCGCCATCGGGCCCATCCAGCGCAGTCGCGTCAGCGGTCCGATCTTGCCGGTGAAGACCGGCGTGAACAGCACGGCGCCGGCCTGCGTTGACGCGATGAGCAGTCCGGCCGCGACCGGCCCGCCGCCGAGCCGTGCGGCGTAGGGAGCCGCTAGCCCCTCGGGAATCTCGTACAGCGCTACCAGCCAGCCGAGCAGCAGCAGGGTCCGCAGCGCCCTGTCTTCGAAGACCAGCCTGGCGCCGCCACTCAGGCGGGCCAGCTGTCCTTGTCCAGACCGTCCGGCCGGGGCGGGCCGGGCCCGGGTGCCGAAGCGGACGAGCACGGCGGAAGCGACGAACGTCGCGGCATCCACGCCGAGCGCGGACCGGGCCCCGATCAGGGCAACCATCACTCCCCCGACGGCCGCGCCCGCGACGACCGCCACCCGGAACGTCGTCTGCATCGTCGCGGCCGCCAGCGCGTACCGCTCCCCCTCGAGGATGTCAGGCAGGATCGCGGACCGGGCCGCGTCGAACGGCGGCTGCACCATCGTGGTCACGTACAGCAAAGCGACCAGAGCGTCCAGCGGCATGTGCGGCAGGAGCATCACCGCCACCAGGGCTGCCCTGATCACGTCGCAGCCGACCATCACTTCCCGGCGCGGCAACCGGTCCGCGAGGCCGGACAGGAACAGACCGCCCAGCACGTACGGGACGTAGCCGGCGGCGTAGGCGACCGCGGCGAGCAACGGCGAGCGGGTCCGCTCATATACAAGGAGCGTCAGCGCGACAAGGGCCAGGCGGTCGCCGCCGACCGAGAGGATCTGGGCAGCCCACAGCGCGCGGAACTCGCGCACGGCGAACACGCTCCGAAAGGTTGCCCGTCGCGCCGGGGAACTGCTCACGGCGACCCTTTCGTCCGGCGGACGCGTGACAGCCACGCAAGTGGTCCAGCCAGCTACCGGTCGACATAGTGACAGAAACCGCAACTTCACGTGGCTAAACCGTCACATGTGGTACACCGTTGGCAGAATGGTCTATTTACGACTATCGAGACACAGTCCGGACGTCCAACAGACGCGCCCGGCGGTCGCGTCACCGTTAAACTATGCGTAACCGGCTGATGACGGGCAGGCGGGTGATCATGGGCGCGGCAGGGGCCAGCGAGTCACCGGGGCACTGGCTGCGCGGGCGGCGCATCGCGGCCGGTCTCACCCAGGAGGAGCTGGCCGAACAATCCGGGGTCAGCGTCCGGACGATCGCCGACCTGGAACGCGGGCGGACTCGGCGGCCGTACCCGAGTTCGGTCCGTGCGCTGACCCGCGCCCTCGGCCTGCCGGAGACCGCCGGGGCTGAACTGGTGGCGCGATACCGGGCCGCCGGTGACGGGGCGCCTGAGCCACCAGAGCCGGCTGACCAGCCGACCGGGGCGATGCCGGCAGCGGGCGCCGTCGGTGCGGCGAGCACCGCAGGGGGCACGGGGGCTGAGCCAATCGGGAGTACAGCGCGGGGCACGCAGGCCGGGGTCCCCCGTCAGCTCCCCACGGCGCTGCCGCACTTCGCCGGGCGATCAGGCGAGCTCGGGCTGCTCGACGCCATGCTCGACGACCTCGGCCACAGCGCCAGCGGCGTCGTGATCTCCGCGATCGGCGGCACCGCCGGCGTGGGCAAGACGGCACTCGCCCTGCACTGGGCGCACCGGATCGCCGGCCGCTTCCCGGACGGGCAGCTCTACGCCAACCTGCGCGGCTTCGATTCCGCCGACCGTCCGGCCGACCCCGCCGATGTGCTGCGCAGGTTCCTCGACGCGCTGCAGGTGCACCCGGAGCGGATCCCGGCAGACATCGACGGCCTGGCCGCGCTGTACCGGAGCCTGCTCGCCGACCGGAAGATGCTCGTCCTGCTCGACAATGCGGCGGATGTCGCCCAGGTACGGCCGCTGCTGCCCGCCTCGCCCGAGTGCTTCGTGATCGTCACCAGCCGCCGCGAGCTGTCCGCCCTCGCGGCGCGCGAGGGCGCGCGGTTGCTCAGCCTTGACGTGCTCACCGCGGCCGAGGCGAACGAGCTGCTGACCGCGCGGCTCGGCAGGCAGCGCGCGTCGGCCGAGCCGGCCGCGGTCACTGAGCTGGCTACGCTGTGCGCCCGGCTGCCGCTGGCACTGTCGGTAATCGTCGCCCGTGCGGCGGCGCAGCCGCACCTGCCGCTGACCGCCCTCGCCACCGAGCTCACGGAGATGCAGGGCCGTCTCGACGCGCTCGACGTGGACGATCCCGCCGCCAACGTGCGCACCGTGTTCTCGCTGTCTTACCGCCACCTGCCCGACCCGACGGCGCGGATGTTCCGGCTGCTCGGGCTGCACAGCGGACCGGACATCAGCGCACCCGCGGCGGCCAGCCTTGCCGCGGTTCCGCTGGGGACGGCGCGCGCCGCTCTGCGCGACCTAGCGCGGGCCAGCATGATCATCGAGAACGTGCCCGGCCGGTACACGTTCCACGACCTGCTTCGCGCCTACGCCGGCGAGCAGGCGGCCCTGCGCGAGGGCGACCGCGAGCGGCACGACGCGGTCCGCCGGCTACTGGACCACTACCTGCATACGGCGTACGGGGCGCAGCTCGTGCTGTATCCGGGGCGCGAACTGATCGACCTCGGCATGCCGTTCGCTTCGGTCACCCCGGAGCCGTTCGCCACCAAGGCGGCCGCGCTGGCCTGGCTTGAGGCCGAATACCAGGTACTTCTCAAGATCATCGAGCTGGCCGTGCACGAGGGGTTCGACGACCACGCCTGGCGGCTGCCCGTGGTGCTGTGGATCTTCGACATCGTGTGCGGACACTGGCACGACGGTGCGGCCACGCAGCGCACCGCGCTCGAGGCGGCCCGCCGGCGAGGCGACCGCGACGGACAGGCGCGTGCGCTCCGGGGGCTGGGCAGCCTGCACGTGATGCTCGGTTCCTACACGGAGGCGCACGCGTGCCTATCGCAAGCGCGACGGATGTTCCGCCAGCTTGGGGACACGCTTGGGCTGGCGCGGGCAGACGTGTGCACGGCGCAGGTCTTCGAGTTCCAGGGAAAGTACAAGGAGGGACTCGCCATTACGCTCGAAGCCCTGGACCTGTCGCAGGCCGCGCCTGACGACCTGAACATGCAACTGGTCCGCGCTAGCGCGCTCAATAGCTCCGCCTATTACAACGCGCACCTCGGCGATTTCGGTCAGGCCCGCGCCGACTGCCAGCAGGCGATCGACCTGTGCCGGTCGATCGGCTACTCACCCGGCGAGGCGGGCACGTGGGACACCCTCGGCTTTGTCTGGCAGCGGCTCGGCAATCACGCCGAGGCAGCCGCCTGCTTCCACCGCGCCACCGTCCTGGACCGGGAGACGGGCAACCGCTTCGACCTCGCCCGGGCGCTCAGCCACCTCGGTGACACTCACCTGAGCACCGGCGACCCGCGTTCCGCCCGCCAGGTCTGGGCCGAGGCGCTCGCTATCTTCGAGGACCTGCATCACCTGGAAGCGGGCAAGGTGCGCGCGAAGCTGGACGCGCTGCACCCGGTCACGTTCTAATCCCGCCCGGTCACGCCAGACTGCCGGTTAGTTCGCCGGAACTCCGCATGGCCTCCAATCGGTCACCATCCGATTATTCATGCATACAGAAAGTAGTAATCTTCGACGCGAGGGGGAGGACATGCGCGACACGTGGAATCGGTAGGACCGGACGTTTCTCGCGGCGCAACAGCACGTGTCACATCAGCCTCTCCAGTGTGTCTTTGTATGCGTTCGGCACGACATATCGGTCTAAATCGGGCGCGAAAGTGGTCGGGCCGCATACAAAGCGAGCGGGAGGGGCTGGCGTGACGGACGGGAAAGAGACGTGACCGACGGGAAGAGGGCGTGACGGACGGGAAGAGGGCCTGACGCGATTCGCCGCCGGGACCGAATGCGTTTACCTATCGATCATTTCCAGGCCGGCGAATCCAGAACCGTTAGGGGCACGCGCAGGCGTAGCCTGAAATGCCGGCTCGTGACGCGGGGATCAAAGATTTAGCTTCCGAACGGACCGTGGCGACTGCCCGGGCGCGGCACAATCCCGGTAAGGCCTGGAACTCAACGGGGAGGAATCTCATGCCAGAACTCGTGCCGCTCGCGGGCAGCGAGCGATCGGAACTGCCGGGCGCCCGGCCCGCGGGAGACCTGGACGCGAACGCCACGATCACGGTGACGCTGATCCTCCGCCGGCGCGCCCGCGTGCCTGCGGAGCTGATCACCGGTCCGGAGACGCTGACCTCAGCGGAGCTCGGCGCGCGGTACGGCGCCGACCCCGCCGACGTCGCGCTGGTCACCGAGGTGCTCGGCCGGGACGGGCTGACCGTGACGGAGTCGCATCCCGAATCGCGGCGGCTGCAGGTCAGCGGGACGATCGCGGCGGCGTCCGCGGCGTTCGGGACGACGCTGACGCAGGTCACCAGCCCGCACCCGGATGGCAGCGGGGTGGTCGTCCACCGGTACCGGTCCGGCGGACTGTCCGTGCCGGCCGAGCTGGCCGGGATCGTCACCGCCGTGCTCGGCCTCGACACCCGGCCGCAGGCCAGGCCGCATTTCCGCAGGCTGTTGGCGAGCCGGACGGTGGTACCTGAGACTGTCGTCCCGGAAACGGTGGTACCGGAGGCGGCGCCGGCGCAGACCCCGGGGCCGCTCACCGCTGTGCAGGTCGCGGGGTTCTACAACTTCCCGGCAGGCACCGACGGTACCGGGCAGACGATCGCGATCATCGAGCTCGGCGGCGGGTACAGCGCCTCCGACCTCAGCACGTACTTCGGCGGGCTCGGCCTTCCCACGCCCTCGGTCACCGCGGTCGGCGTGGACGGCGGCTCGAACTCCTACGGCCAGCAGGCTGACGGGGAGGTCGAGCTGGACATCGAGGTCGCCGGCGCGGTCGCGCCAGGCGCGGCCCAGGTCGTCTACTTCGCGCCGAACACCGACCAGGGGTTCGTCGACGCGATCTCCGAGGCGGTGCACGCGACCCCGGCGCCCATCGTCGTCTCGATCAGCTGGGGCGGACCCGAGCCCACCTGGTCCGCGCAGAGCCTGACGGCGATGGACGACGCTATCGCGGACGGGGCGGTGCTCGGCGTGACGGTCACCGTCGCGGCAGGCGACAACGGCAGCAGCGACGACCCCAACAACGCCAACGGCCCGGCAGAGGTGGACTTCCCGGCGTCCAGTCCGCACGCGCTCGCCTGCGGCGGGACCGAGCTGGTGGGCGACGTGAGCACTTACACGATCACCTCAGAGGTGGTCTGGAACGAGATCGCGAACAACGAGGGCGCGGGCGGCGGCGGCGTCAGCGCGGTGTTCGGCGTGCCGTCGTGGCAGGCGAACGCGGGCGTGCCCCTCCCGGCGTCCGGCACGGGCACGCCCGGCCGCGGAGTGCCCGACGTCGCGGGCAACGCCGATCCGGTGACCGGTTACCAGGTCGTCGTGGACGGCCAGCAGCAGCCGATAGGCGGCACGAGCGCGGTCGCGCCGCTGTGGGCAGGGCTGATCGCGCGGCTCGCCCAGGCCACCGGCAAGAAGTTCGGGTTGCTGCAGCCGCTGATCTACGCGGGCGTGACGCCGGGCACCACGACAGCCGGCTTCAACGACATCGTGTCGGGCAACAACGGCGCCTACAGCGCGGGCCCCGGCTGGGACGCGTGCACCGGTCTGGGCAGCCCCAACGGCCAGGCGCTGCTTACGATCGTGAGCCGCTAGCGCGGCGCGCCTGGCTACAGGACGTCGTGGCCGGGGTGCGGGTCCTGGGGCAGGACGGAGCTGGCTGGCTGGGCGGGGATGCTGCCCAGCCGGCCTGCCTGGTAGTCCTCGAAGGCCTGCGCGAGCTCGGCGCGGGTGTTCATCACGAACGGGCCGTAGGCCGCGACCGGCTCGCGGATCGGCTCGCCGCCCAGTAGCAGGATGTCGAGCGACGGGCTGGGACCGTCCATCTTCTTGTCCGCGGCGATCGTGACCGACTCGCCGGCGCCGAACACCGCGAGCTGTCCGGTCTGCACCGGCCGGTGCTCAGCACCGACCGAGCCGGCGCCGGCCAGCACATAGCCGAGCGCGTTGAAGTCCCGGCGCCAGGGGATGCGCACCTGAGCGCCGGGCGAGACCGTGGCGTGCACCAGCGTGATGGGAGTGTGCGTGATGCCCGGGCCGGGGTGCCCGTCGATCTCCCCCGCGATCACCCGCAGCAGCGCGCCGCCGTCGGCCGAGGTCAGCAGCGCGACCTGGCCGGCCCGGATGTCCTGGTAGCGCGGCTGGGTCAGCTTCAGCCTGGCGGGCAGGTTGACCCAGAGCTGGATGCCGTGGAAGAGGCCGCCGCTGGCGACCAGGTCCTCCGGCGGCTCCTCGATGTGCAGGATGCCCCCGCCCGCGGTCATCCACTGCGTGTCGCCATTGGTGATCAGGCCGCCGCCCCCGTTGGAGTCCTGGTGCCTGAACACGCCGTCGATCATGTACGTGACGGTCTCGAAGCCACGGTGCGGGTGCCACGGGGTGCCCTTGGGCTCACCCGGCGCGTAGTCGACCTCGCCCATCTGGTCCATGTGCACGAAGGGGTCAAGGTGCTTCAGGTCGACTCCGGCGAAGGAGCGGCGCACCGGGAAGCCATCCCCCTCGTATCCCGACGGTGCCGAGGTCACCTTGACGACCGGGCGTTCGGCCTGCGGGCCGGGTTCGGCGACCCGGGGCAGGACCAGGAGATTCTCGACCGTGACGGCTGGCATGTGGACGCTCCTCGCTCGCTGGACCGAATTGTCATACCCGCTCACCGGGCAGTCAAATGCCCAAACAATAGATGAACGTTCATTCATTCCCCTGTGCTGAAGAGTGTGCGCGGGGACGGGGCCAGGGGGGAACGGGGGGACGGGGAGTCCCCCCGTGCGGGGGGTCACCGGGGGGTCGTCCCCCGGGGGGGAGCGAGCGGCAGGCCCGCTTCGAGCAGGGCCAGGGCCTCGTCCATGCGGCGGAGCGTTTGCTCGCCTACGTCGGCGCCGGCCAGCGCGTCAGGCGAAAGGACCGACATCATGACGCCGAAGACGGCGCCGACGTACGCGCGGACCGCCAGGTCGTCCGCCGTCAGGCCGATGCGCCTGGCCAGCGCGTCGGCCATCATCTCGATCGTCCGGCTCAGCTCGTCCAGCGTTCGCGCCCGGATCTCGGGCACGGTGACGCTCAGCCCCGCCCCCTGGTGGAACTCCTCCCATTCGGCGGGGGTGAACGTCGCGACAGCCTCGCGCAGTGCGGCGCGGATCGCGGCGATCGGGCTCAGGGACGCGGGCTGGCGGTCGAACGCCTCGAGAATCCGGTCGTCGAAGTCGTCCCGAAGGACCACGTCCTCCTTGGTCGGGAAGTACCGGAAGAACGTGGACGGCGACACTTCGGCGGCCGCCGCGATCTGCTCGATCGTGGTGTCCGCGTAGCCCTGCTCGCGGAACAGGCGCAGCGCGTGCTCCCTGATGGCGGCGCGGGTGCGCGCCTTCTTCCGCTCCCGCAGGCTGCCATGCTGGCTCAGGTCCACGCTCGTCATGCCCCCAATTGTGCCTCGTCGCGCTCGGCCGGCATCGCCGGTTGCTGCGGCGGCGCGGACCGCCGGGGCAGGAAGGCCAGGGCCAGCAGCGCGCTGGCGAGCCCGATCCCGGCGCAGGTCCAGAGCATGATGTCCATTCCGTGGATGAACGCCGTGCGCACCTCGTCAAGCAGCGGAACCGAGCCTAGCTTCTCCGCCACGACGACACCGCCAGCGACGCTGCCGCGCACCGCCGAGGCCGCGGCCGAGGGCAGCCCGGTCAGGGTCAGCCGGCTCGTGTACCCGTTGCTGAGCACGGTGCCGAGCACCGCGACGCCGATCGTGGCGCCGACCTGGCGCACGGCCGAGATCAGCGCGGACCCCGAGCCGCTCCGCTCCCCGGTCAGCGGGCTGATCGCGGCGTTCATCGCCGACGGCATGGCAAGGCCCAGGCCGAAACCGGTCACCGCGATCCACAGCGCGGCGAAGCCCATCGGGGATTCCAGGCCGGTGAACGCGCCGATCGCCAGGCCGACGGCCATCACGGCGAAGCCGACCGTGGTCATGGCCTTGGCGCTCACCGGCGCCCTGCCGAGCGTGCCATCGGGCCGCTTGGGCTCGCTGCTCAGCCGCGCCCCGGCCGCCATGCCGACCAGCATCCCGCCGATCAGCGGCAGCAGCCGCACCCCGCTGCCGAGCGGGCTCGCGCCGCGGACGTCCTGGAAGTACTGCGGCGTCGTGAACAGCAGGCCGAACATCACGAACGAGACCATCGTCATCAAGATCGTGCCCCAGCGGAAGCCCGCAAGCCGGAACAGCGGCAGGTCCACGAGCGGCTGCCCGCCGCCACGGCGGGCAGCGAACCGCTCCCACCCCACGAAGGCCGCGAGCACCAGGGCGCCGGCCGCGATCGTCGCCAGCGCCGCCGCGTCCGTCCAGCCGTCCTCCCCCGCCTTGATGAACCCGTACGTCAGCGCGGCCAGCCCGCCGCTGGAGATCACGATGCCACCGATGTCCAGGCTAGGCCGCCGCGCGGCGCGCGACTCGGGCAGCAGGAACGTCACGGCGACCAGCGCGATAGCCACGATCGGCACGTTGATGAGGAAGACCGAGCCCCACCAGAAGTGGTCAAGCAGGAACCCGCCGAGGATCGGCCCGATCGGGTAGCTGATCATCATGGCGGCCGCCATCGCGGATATCGCCTTCTGCCGCTCCTGCTCCGCGAACATCACCGGGATCACCGAGATTGCCATCGGCAGGACCGCGGCCGCGCCGATGCCGAGCACCGCGCGGGCGGCGATCAGGTCGCCGACGCTGCCCGCGTAGGCGCACCACACCGAGCTCGCGACGAACAGGACCAGCGCGCCGAGCAGGATCTTCTTGCGGCCGTACCGGTCGCCGAGCAGCCCGGCCGGCAGGATCAGCGCGGCCAGGACCAGCGCGTATGAGTCGGCGATCCACTGCAGGTCGCCTGTTGTCGCGTGCAGGTCGGCGGCGATGGTAGGCAGCGCCAGGCTGAGCACCGTCAGGTCGAGTCCGACCACGAGCACGCTCACCGCGATCGCGGCCATCGCCCACCAGCGACGAGTCGAGGTGGCCATGAGAGTCACCACCTTTCGGGTGTCCCATCTAAATGAGAGCTACTCTCATAATATAGAGACAGTCAGTTGGCAGTGTCAAGCACGACAATGGTCCCGGCTTCCGGCGCGGGGGCGCCACGGATCGCTGGGGCCCGCCACGCCGAACGGCCGGGGCGCTGCCCGGGGGAGGCGCGACGGATCGTTCGGGATAATGATCTGTCTTTACGAGCGAAGCAGGCGGAGAGCGAGGGTCGGGCAGGCGCTGACCGCGGCCCGCGCGTCCCGGTCGAGGGCCGGCGGGACCGGGCGGCCGTCGACGATCGGGTACCCCCACTCGTCGAGCGTGATCATCTCCGGCAGCAGCTCGGCGCACGCGCCGTGGCCGTCGCACTCGATCGGGTTGACCACCAGTCTCTCGGTCACGTCCAGTCCTCTTCCGTACGTGCCTGAGCGCGCGGAACCGGCAGGAACGGGCGCGGGTTCGTCCCGCTGCACCGCCCTCGTCCGTGCCGGTCGAGCTCGGCCGCGAACGTGACCAGCGCGCTGCGCACGAGCCGCGCGGTCCCGTCCGGGTGGTGGCAGGCGCCGCGCCCGGTGACCAGTCCGGCCCACCGCTCCAGGTCAGCGCGGGCCTGCCGCCGCGGGCGGGCGCCCGCGAGCTCCGCAAGGGCGGCGGCCATCCGCGGCAGCCCGTTCAGGCAGGGGCCGCACTGACCGGCCGATTCAAGAGCCAGATACCGAACGACCCGGGCCGTCTCGGCTATCCCGCAGCTATCGGGCGGGAGGGTGATCACGATCCCGGCGCCCACCCGCGCCCCGGCCGCCTGCAGCGCGTGGTTGTCCAGCGTGAGCTGTACCGCTTGGGCGACTGGCAGCCAGGTGCCGTGGTAGCCGCCGATGAGCACCGCGCCGTCCAGCGTTACGGGGCCGAGCAGGTCGCGCAGCGGCATGCCGAGCGGGACCTCGGTGACGCGAGCCGTCCCGTCGGCGCGGCGGATCGTGCACAGCGTCGAGCCGGGCTCGGCCGCGGTCCCCACCTGGCGGAACCAGCGCGGGCCGTGCCGGGCGATCAGCGCGAGGTGGGCGAGTGTCTCCGCGTTCTGGACCAGGGTCGGGGCGCCGTCGAAGCCGCGTTCGGACGGCCGGGGCGGGATGAAGGTCGGGATGGACGGGCCGCCGCCGAGGTGGTTGACCACCGCGGTCTCCTGGCCGGAAAGGAACCGCGGCGGAGCCTGCGCCAGCTGGACGGTCACCCGCTCGACACCCGCCTGGCGGCGCTGCGTGAGGGCCTGCTCCAGCCGCCTGCCGACATCGTGCCGACGGTCGGCGTGCGTGTAGAGGATCGCCTGGTCGGCGCCCACGGCCTCGGCGGCCAGCTGCAGGCCGTCGAGCACCAGGTGCGGGGCGAGCCACAGCAGCGTGGCGTCCTTGTCGCTGGCCGGCTCGCTCTCGGCGCCGTTCCCGATGACGACAGCCGTCTTGCGGCGCGATGTCGCCGCATCGAGGACCGCTTCGAGCTTGCGGTGCACGGGGAACGCGGCGCCGCCCCGGCCGGTCAGGCCGGCCTCCCGCACGTCGGGGATCAGGCGGCCCGGTGCGCCGCGGAACGGGACGCGGCCGCCGTACCTGGCGGCGTGCGCGTGCCACTCCTGCGGCTGCTGGCTGGCGGGCAGCAGCCGGGGCAGGTCGGTGGCCGTGCCCTCGGCACTGGTTCCCCGCATGGCCGTGGTCATCGGCGGGTGGTCCGCTCGCGTCCGTGCGCTCCGTGCACCGCGGACATCAGCAGGCCGACCCGTTCGGCGCGCGGCACGTCGCGCGCGGCGGCGGCCAGCCGCCAGATGACCGCGGCGACGACCGCCAGCGCTGTGCCGATGGCGAGCGCGAACATCCAGCCGTGCCGCATGTCGCTGCTCGCGGTGATGCTGTGCAGCCAGGCGACCGGCCAGCTGGCATAGGCGAGCAGGTGCACCGCGCGCCACACCCGGCGGCTCAGGTGGCGGCGCAGCAGGCTGGTCGCGATCACCGCGATCGTGATGTCCAGGCTGACCGCGCCGAGGCCGAGCGCGAGCGGCTCATAGGGAGAGGCCAGCGGGACGACCGCGGCGGTGAGCGGGATGTTCACGTAGCCGTCCGTGACCGCGGTCAGCACGTGCACCGCGACGAACGCGACCGCGAGCAGCGACAGGTTGCGATGCAGGCCGGTGACGGCGAACCGGGGCAGGCCGGGCAGCCGGCCTTGCCGTGTCACCAGGATCCCGAGCAGTAGCACGGCCGTCAGCAGCAGCAGCGCGACGACGCCGGTGGCGCGGCTGGCGTACCACAGCGCGGTGGTGGAGTCGATTCCCCTCACGTTTGCAAGCATCGGTCATCAAGCACAGCGGAGCATAGACAGACCCTATGAACTGGTTCTGAAGCCGCTGTCGAGCGACTCCGGCCCCGCTGAAGCCGCGGGTTCAGGCCGGGTCGGGCGGCCAGCCGGCCACCGTCTGCACGGTGCCGTCGGACTCGACCAGGCGGGCGGGCAGCTGCAGGCTGGCCAGCCAGGCCGGGGCCTGGCGGCCCCTGATGACCGCGGCGGTCGCCGCGGTGTTGGCGTCGGCGCAGGTGGCGGCGGCCACCGAGACGGTGCGCCAGACCGGAGCCGCCGGCAGGCCGGTGCGCGGGTCCAGGA